>JAOUFL010000215.1 GCA_029858245.1 Candidatus Zixiibacteriota bacterium | reverse complement strand
TAAGCCAGCTTGGAGGAAGATAAAAATCTTTGCATCGTTTGTGGTCAACCCTCTAATGAAATCTATATCTGCAGGGATAGATATAATTATGTAAGATGCAGATATTGCGGTTTAGTTTACCTGAGCCCACAACCCTCACAAAAAGCTTTGAGAAATTTTTACAACACAGCTTACCAGGTTGACTTTTTAAGATACAAAAAAAGCATACTCAAAAAAGCAGAGCGATTTTTAAAAGAGATAAGTAAATTCGCAAGAACTGGAAGTCTACTTGAGTTAGGATGTTCCTACGGATTTTTCCTAAAAAAGACTGAAGAGAATGGATGGACAGTGAAAGGTCTCGAATGGTCTGGTGAAGCTCGCGATTATGCAGTTCACAAGTTGAGACTGGATGTCTCAGCTGAATCTTTGTTAGAACTTACCCTGACTCAAAGGAAATTTGATGTGGTAACCGCCTGGCATGTGCTGGAGCATCTTGCTGATCCTCAGGAGGAACTGGTAAATACAAGAAAGATTTTGAATCCTAAAGGGATTTTCACATTCACCACCCCCAACATTGACTCTCTGCAATTTAGGCTCCTTGGAAACAAATGGGAATGGATTTCTCCACCAGCACATCTATATATGTTCGGCTTATCCTCGATCAGCCATTTGCTAGAAAAGAATGGCTTCGAGATACTTAAGTTGGAAACCAGAAGAGGCGATTCAAAGGGCTTGATATTCCAGTATATTCAGTGGTTATTAAAAATGATATATTTGATCTTAACATTCCCCTTTGGTGAAATTTTTAAAAAGTCAAGGTTAGAAGAATGTAAAATTTTAAACGATGAAAAGCATGGAGCTAATGCAAGAAAGCCATCACAACCAGTAAAATATGTTTACCAGACAGTTGGCGAAAGGGTCTTGTATTTTTTAACAGAGGTTATATCTACTCTCATATACCCTTTGAGAAAAATCATATATAAAAACAATCTAGGTCCGGAAATACTCGTAATCGCAAGAAAAGTAGAGAAAAATTCCATTTAAAACTATGAACAGAATCAAAGTATTGCATCTTATTACCGAACTGGAGCCAGGTGGGGCAGAAAATTTGCTCCTGAATATTTGTCGCCAATTGGGCAAAAAGAACTTTAACATATTAGTTGGTTATATCTCTGGACCGGGTACCCTATCTAACCAAATCAGAAATAGTAGTGTTAGGGTAATAGATTTAACTAATAAGGGTAAAATAGATTTTTTGTTACTATTCAGACTGATTTTTCTAATGCGAAAGGAGAGGATAAAAATTGTTCATACTCATTTAGTACATGCATCCATAGTAGGACGAGTAGCTGCTAAATTAGCGGGAGTGAAAATAATACTCACTACCAGACATTATGCCTATGATCCTAAAGAGAAAAGCTTCATGCGCTGGCTGGAAAGGAGGTTGGCAGTATTTAACATGATGACGATCGCCATCTCCAAGGCGGTCAGAGACTATCTGATAAGGAAAGAAAATTATGACAGTAAAAAGGTTACGCTTATTTATAACACAGTAGACCTCGGGCTTTTTGATTTGAATGGGGTTAAAGAGTCGGTCACAAACAGTGACAACTATCTTATTGGGTCGGTGGGGCGTTTACATCCGTCAAAAGGTCACAGCATTTTAATTCAGAGTATGAGCACAGTCATAAGGGAATTTCGTAAAACTCGGCTTTTAATTATTGGCAGTGGTTCTCAGAGAATGGAGCTTGAAAACTTGGCTCGGGAACTGAAAATATCAGAGCATGTTACTTTTTTGGGATTAAAGTCTCCTGCTGAGGTTATTGAAATAATCAGAGATGTGGATTTGTTTGTGCTTGCTTCAAACTGGGAAGGTTTCGGTATTGCTGTCATTGAAGCAATGGCTTTATGTAAACCTGTGGTAGTTACAGCAGTCGAAGGCCTTCGTGAAGTCATCGAAGATGGACGAACCGGTTTTCTTGTGCCTCCAGGAAATCCGCATGCCTTAGCCGAAAGGATAATATATCTGTTGAAAAATAGAGATCTGTCTGTAGAAATGGGAAAAGAGGGGAGAAAGAGAGTGGAAGCTCTTTTCTCTTTGGATAATATGATTATGAAATTGGAAAGGTTATATCAGGATTTGTTAACTTGAGAAACAGCTTAAAGGAGATCTATTTACAATTGACACAAGCAGTAAAGAGAGATATTACCTGGGCTTCTGGATTCTGGTTTTCGTTGATGTTTTAAAAAGAGCCATTAAAAAGTAACAGGATATTTTAAAATAATAAGATTCATGAAAAAGATTAAGGTGTTGACAATAATAACCAGGCATAATATTGGAGGCGCTACTATCCAAGCTATACTTTCATCTTCTAATCTAAACAAGAATAAATACCAAAGCATTTTGGTAAAGGGAAGCGAAGGAGAAGATGAGGGGAATATGGATGATTTTGCCAGAAAAAAGAGGATTGAACCTGTATTTATCAAAGAATTAAGCCGGGAAATCTCCTTGAGAAAAGACTTGATGGCTTTTTGGAAGTTGTACCGCTTGATCAAAAAGGAAAAACCAGATATTGTTCATACTCATCTAGCCAAAGCTGGCACTCTGGGACGGATAGCTGCCAAATTAGCGGGAGCACCCCTGATCGTGCATACTTTTCACGGGAACCTATTCCATGAGTATTTCGATTCGATCAAAAGCAGACTTATTTTGAATCTCGAGAGGTTACTTATGAGGGTTAGCACTCGGATTATTGCCATAAGTCATAGCCAGGAGAAAGAGCTTTTGGAATACAGGATTGGTGACCCCCGGAAGATTTCTTGTATACCATTGGGTATAGAACTCGATCCCTTTTTAACATCTGAGAACAATAGGGGGATTTTTCGTGGAGAGCTGAATTTAGATAATGAAGTACCTCTGATAGGGATTGTGGCCAGGCTTGTACCGATAAAAGGACATATTTATTTTTTTAAGGCAGTAAAGATAGTGAGCGAGGATTTTCCAGAAGCAAGATTTATAGTTATAGGAAATGGTGAGTTAAGGGAAGAATTGGAGAATTTAGCTTCCGAGCTGGGAATAAAAAAATGTGTTATCTTCTGTGGATTCAGGGATGATTTAGTCAATATTTATGCGGATTTAGATATTGTGGTTCTCTCTTCTCTTAACGAGGGTTTTCCGGTGAGTATAATCGAAGCACTGGCTGCAAAAAAACCTGTGGTTGCCACGGATGTCGGAGGAGTAAAGGAATTAGTGGAGGATAAAGTTACAGGGGTGCTTGTACCAAAACAGAATCCGCAAAGATTAGCTCAGGGTATAATTTATCTTTTAAAAAATCCACAAAAAGCTTTAAGATTTGGGGAAAATGGTAGAAAGAAGGTATATCCAGCATTTGATTATACAAGGCTAGTTTCAGATATTGAAGGGTTGTATGAGAATCTGTTAGCCAGGCTAAACAAGTTTTATTAATATTGATAACACAAAGTAAAAAGATTATAATATAATCCTAAATGGAAAAGTAAATGGTAAATCAGTCAAGTAAACTACAGTCGAATAGTTCGGTGCTGAAGCTGGGAAAAAGGCTGAACGTCCTTTCGATCGACTGTGAGGATTGGTTTTGCGGTCTGGAAATAGGGATGGAGGGATGGCACAGGTTTGAGAGCAGGATAGAAAAAAGTCTTTTGAAACTTTTAGATATTCTGGAGGA
>JAOUFL010000214.1 GCA_029858245.1 Candidatus Zixiibacteriota bacterium | reverse complement strand
ACACCGAGAAGATCACAAAATTCTGCCAGAGAGAAAAGATTGAAATCGCAGGAAAAATTCCTTTTGATAATGCATTTACCCGAGCTATGGTTGAAGGGAAAATCATCCTTGAATATACGGATTCTAAGATAGTGGAAGAAATCAAAAATATTTGGAAAAGGATTTATATTCTAACTTTATATGGCTAAACCTCAAAAAGGGTTTAATCAGATAATAGCTGAGAAGTATGATGATTGGTATGAAAGCAGTTTTGGGAAATGCATCAGTGAGCTTGAAGATAGGTTAATGCTTGACCTTCTGAGACCTGAGCCAGGCCAGACACTTTTGGATGTCGGCTGTGGAACCGGAAGGCATCTTTTGCTATTTAAAAACTTAGGGTTAAGTCCTACCGGAGTTGATCCTTCTCCTCTTATGCTGGAAAAGGCTAAGAAGAGAATAGATGAAAAATCCTTGGCCCTCCTTTCAGATGAAACTGGATTACCTTTTGCAGACAAATCCTTTGACCTTTCCATAATATTTTTAGTCTTGGAATTCTGTAGAAATCCAGTTAAGTTACTAAAAGAAGCAGAGAGAGTTACTACAGGAAAAATCTTTATTGGATTATTAAATCGAAACTCGTTTTTAGCTCTACATAGAAGGGTAAAAGGTCTATTCAAAAAATCGGTATATAACAAGGCGAAATTTTATAGCCTTTCTCAATTGGAAAAGATTTTAGATAACTCCTTCAAGTTTAAGTCCTTTAACTGGAAAGGTGTTATCTTCTTGCCATGGATTAATCTCAAATTCTGGAAAAGACTTGATTCTAAATTTTCTTTTATCAAAAACCCCCTCTGTGCTTTTGTCGGGGTGATAATAGAGCTATAAATTTTTTTCACAAAAAAGAGGTCATTATGAACTGCATTTCCTGCGAGGATAAAGAATGCTATCAAGGCAAAGATTGTTTCGGTTTGGCAAAAAAGATTAAAAAGATGAAATTCTCTTCTGAGACCCTTAAGATGATAAAAGTTGCCTCGAAGATCGAAGCAGAATATTATATGAAGTCGCCACGTTTGAAGGAGCTAATTGATTTCTGCCAGAGGATGGATTATAAAAAGTTAGGGCTGGCTTTCTGTATAGGGCTTTCAGAGGAGGCATCTCTTCTGGGACAGATTTTGCAGAGGAATTTCAAAGTATATCCGGCATGTTGTAAAATAGGAGGTATAGATAAAAGATATTACCATTTACCCAAGATAAGCTCTCAGCGCTATGAGGCGATGTGTAACCCGGTTGGACAGGCTCTTTTTTTAAATAAGCTTAAAGTAGATTTGAATATAATATGTGGGCTTTGTATTGGTCATGACATACTTTTTACAAAAGAGTCCAGAGCCCCGGTTACTACTTTTATAGTTAAAGACAGGGTATTAGCACATAACCCGGCAGGTGCTTTATATTCAAAATATCACAGGGACAAATTCACCCAAAAAAATCTTTGTAGCCTTCAGGATATTACGTCACAGCAAATTTTATTATAATATCTCCAACGAAACAGAAGAAGCCTTTGTATTATTATTTCAAAGACTCAGGTATTCCTGATTTTTTTTATTTTACCTGGGTCTTGTTACTTTGGTGTTAGAGGAGATTTTACTTGACAAGGAAGGTTAATTTTTTTATCTAATTAGGTTTATGAAGATAGATATAAAGGCACTTAAAGAAAATAAAAATTATATTGAGTTTGAAGAACTGCCTGATTCCATCGGTTTCAAGGTAAAAGGGATGGAGTTATCATGGCCGGTACAGTTAAAGCTTGAAGTGGTAAGATCAGGTGAACATTATATCTGTGAAGGGAAAATTATAACACGGATTGGTTTTGAATGTTCCCGTTGTTTGATGAAATATAACCAATCCATTGAGTCAGAGATCAGGTTTATTCTGAAAGAGGATAAAGATCAGATAATACTTGAATCAGATGAAGGGGAGAACCAGGTTCAGAGTGGAAGATTTTTCAGTTTGGATGGTCTGGTAAGGGAAAATATAGTTCTCTCATTACCCTTAAAACCTCTTTGTTCGGAGAACTGCAAAGGTCTTTGTCCATCTTGTGGTGCAAACTGGAATTTAACCTTGTGCGAGTGTAAAAAAGAGGTTATTGATCCTCGCTGGGAGAAGTTAAAGAATTTAAAACTTGAGGATAGAGATAGAGAATAAAAGGAAAAAGATAATAGTAATCAGAGGAGAGAGAAAATGCCACTTCCCAAGAGAAGACATTCCAAAGCCAGAGGAGCCAAAAGAAGAACTCACTGGAAACTAAATACTCCGAATCTAACCAGATGTTCACACTGCAACCAGCCGAAGCTACCTCATCATATATGCCCGCATTGCGGGTATTATAATGGCAAAGAAATTATAACCCCCCGGGAAAATAAATAGGAGTAAGTTTTGGTACGGATTGGCTTGGATGCTATGGGTGGAGATTATGCACCCCAATCGATAGTGGAGGGTGTGTTTTTAGCCTATAAAGAAAGCAGGGATGATTTCGGAATCACCCTGGTAGGAGAAAAAGGGAAAATAGAAAAAGAACTTTCCCGATTTAATATAAGAGATTCATTGGTTACTATTGAAAATGCAACTGAGTATGTGGGGATGGAAGAATCCCCTACAGAGGTGATTAAGAAGAAAAATTCACCTATAGCAATTGGAACAAGGTTACATAAAGAGAAAAAAGTAGATGCCTTTATCTCCAGTGGGAATACAGGTGCAGTAATGGCTACGTCCCTTTTAACTCTGGGACGCTTAGAAGGGGTTAACCGACCGGCAATTGCCACCTGCTTACCTACTGAAAAAGGGGTGGTAGTATTTTTAGATGTCGGAGCTAATGCCGAGTGTAAGGCTTTAAATCTTTATCAATTCGGGATTATGGGTAGTATTTACGCTTCTTATATTCTGAAAAAGCAATCTCCAAAGGTAGGTCTTTTATCTATTGGTGAAGAAAGAACCAAAGGAAACGATTTAGTTGTCGAAGCTCATAAGCTTTTAGAAAAAGGTTCGGTTAATTTTGTGGGGAACGTAGAAGGTACAGATGTGTTGAAGGGAACCTGTGATGTTGTAGTCACTGATGGTTTTGTTGGAAATATCGTTTTGAAATTTGCGGAAAGCTTCGACGGATTTTTAACTTCTCTGGTTCATAAGAGAGTTAAGCAAAGTTTGCTTTTTAGATTAGGAGCCTTTCTTTTGAAAATATCCATCAGGGATTTAAGAAAAGTTCTGGACTACGCTGAGTATGGAGGTGCACCGCTTTTGGGAGTGAATGGGGTTTGTATAATCTGTCATGGCAAATCATCACCCAAAGCGATTATGAATGCTATTAAATTAAGTATAGACATGGTGAAGGAAAGGGTTAATGAAGTTATAAAAGAGAAACTTTTAAACAATAACTTTAATAGAGTGTAGAGATGGAAAACAATTACAGTGCAGTCATTAGCGGAACCGGTTCTTTTGTACCCGAAAGGATTCTGACTAATGCGGATTTAGAAAAGATGGTGGACACCTCAGATGAATGGATAACCACCCGCTCTGGTATTAAAGAAAGGAGAATTGCAGATGAGGGTACTGCGGCTTCTGATTTAGCACTGGAGGCTTCAATCCGGGCGATGGAGGAAGCCAAGGTAAAACCAGAAGAGATCGATTTAATCCTTATCGGTACCGTAACCGCGG
>JAOUFL010000213.1 GCA_029858245.1 Candidatus Zixiibacteriota bacterium | reverse complement strand
GTGAACAGGCATACGATTTACGATCCATCGATAGGCTAAAATCTCGATAGTTATAAGGGAGATGACAATAATCAATTCCTTCCAGTAGAAGAATTCCCGGTGCGGAAGCTTCCAATTAAGAGCAATTAATGAAATATTAAAACGGTTAATGGCAACTCCCAGTATGGTCAGAATAGCTGAAAGGCGAACCAGGCCTACATTTCGATTTCTGATTCCAAAAGCAAAGAGGAAACAGGGCAGAAGAACAAAAAGAAAAATCTCCACCATAAACCAAAGACCCCAGGAGGTGCTTAAAAGGTTCCAGTGGTTGCCGTGGGCTACGCCAATCCACTTCAGGCAGAAGTAGGTCAAAAGAACAAAGGAAGCGGCTTTACCCAGCCCCAGAGTTAGATTGTCATAGTTTGCAGCCTGGTGAGAATCGATCTGATTTTTAAGCATCTTCTGCGAGGCCCAGGCTACAACTATTACCATAGAAAGTCCACCGAAGATACTTGAGACAAAGAAGAACAAGGGGAGGAATTCAGAATACCAGAGCGGATGAAGTTTTCCCGGGGCTAAAAGAAACAGAGCCCCTAGAGCAGACTGATGAAGCGTTGACAGAATCACACCAAAAATGGTTGCTCCAACCGTCACTTTCAAAGCCCATCTGCGGAACCAATGCGCGCCCAGCCATTCGAAGATAGCAGGGCAAAACTCAACGAACTGGGTTGAAAGATACAAAGCTACATGCCAGCCAACTAAGAACAAAACCGAGCTTGTGCCGTATGAGACTACCATGGGATAGGGGAGCCTCCAGGGACGGCCTAAATCGAAGAGGAGGAAAATAACAGCGAAAAAATAACCTAAAAATCCGGTAAGGATGGCAGGTCGAACAAGAGGGTGATAATCTTTGAGTCCGAAAATGTAAACTGCTGCTGCCATTATAAATCCTGTAGAGGCCAGTGGAACACCGGTGAAAAGCCCCCAGTTAAGAAATAATCCCCAGGGCTGATCTTGAGAAGCGTGAGTAACTGCACCCAGACCTTGAGTGAAACGCATGATCATAAATGGCAGACCGATTAGAATGATGGTTCCCGCCATAATATTAAAAGGTGTGATTAAACTCTTCAAGTATTCTTTAACCGAGAGTCCCAGGAATAATCTTTCTCTGATCCATGCCTGATAAACATTCGACTTTTGTGCGTATTCGTACTCGGTCATTATTTTTCCTCCTTTTTCTCTGTGATTGTCCCTTCCTCTTTAAGCATCTGCTCCCGATGTTTGGAGAACATGTAAAATCCGCCCAATAGAGCAGGCCAGATCACTAGCACAGCAGGAACCATTGTCAGGAATCCCCTGGTTAGTTCTGGGAAAGGCTTGGTGCCAACATCCATGGGGAATCCAAGTTCTTCAAAGGGAACTCCAGATATATATAACCAGCTAGTTCCTCCAGCTTCATGCTCGCCATATATATAATCAACATATCTATCCGGATGATCCATAATTCTTTTTCGAGCTGCTTCGATTAAGTCTTTTCTTTTACCAAAAGTTAAAGTCTCCATAGGACATGCTTCCACACAGGCTGGAATGCCTCCCTTGGAAATGCGGGTGTGATAGCACATAGTGCATTTAACCACATTAGGACTGAAAGGATTAGAATATTCATAGGCTGGAACGTAAAATGGACAAGCGGTCATACAATAACGACAGCCTATGCATACCTTCTCGTTCCAGATAACCGGTCCCTCTGGTGTTTTCTTTAAAGCATTTACCAAACAGGCAGAAGCACAAGCTGGTTCATCACAATGGTTGCATTGAACTTTGCGATAAATCCACTCATTTTTGTTCTTAGGGTCGGGATAGCGATTAACATAGGTATAATATTTTGCACTAGCTCTCCTCTCCTTCTCCAGAACCGACATGTCATCAAATGGAACCTCCGGCTCCGGCAATTTATTAATTTCATTACAAGCCGCTTCGCAGCTGCGACATCCCACACATCTGGTTAGGTCTGTAAGCACGCCAAAACGGTCAGGCCATCCAGTGAAATGCTCTACTGCGTGAGAGGATTGAGATTTACCCAGTAAAGTTATACCTCCGGCAGCTGCAGATATCTCAAAAAACCTTCTTCGACTGACCTTCATATTCTTTCCTCCGGTTGGATTTTAATCCTCATACTTTTTTATCACTGCTTTATCCTACCCGCTTTTTTTGGCATGGCACTCAATACATCCCGTAGGACCACTCCCCATTTCCTTATGACAGCCCATGCACTGAAGATGGTATGCACCTTTGAGCCCTGGCATATTCAGGTTCTCCAAATTAAATGAGGCACTGTGGCACTTACTGCAGGAGGGAGTTTGACCTGCAGGGCTATGATGATGACATTCTGCGCAATCATCAGCAAAGGCAGTGTGCATAATATGTGTAAATCTTACGGGCTGGTAAATATCCTCAAGACGATTCAAAACGAAAAACTCAGGCATACCTCTCGGTTTCTTATTAGTTGATGACACTCGGGTTATCTTCTTAGTGTGGCATCCGGCACAACTTGTTGGGCCAGTCTCCATCTCCTTATGACAACCCGTGCACAACCGATGATAGGCCTCCTTAAGATCCAGCAATCCTGAACCCTTTGATTCTGAGGAAACAACATGACACTCTTTACAGGAAGGGGTTTTGCCCTCTTCGCTATTATGGTGACAGTTCTGACAACTCTCTGTTAGAAGGGAATGTGTTTCGTGTGAGAACTCCACTGGCTCATATATATTTGATATACTGCCCAGAGTGTAAGTCTTAGCTCCGCTTTCTGAAGAAGGAATCTCCCTATTTTCATCTGCGTTTGAAATAATAATAAGAAACCCCGACATCAAAGTCAGAATTATAACTACAATCCCTTTTCTGATCATCTTATCTCCCTTTACCTATTGGTCATTTACCTCATACTATTGAAAAACTCATGTGTAACCTTTTCCCACTGCTGGGGCGTCAATTCATCTCCCAAATCTGGTTTGATTTCGCCTCCCTCCTGTAATACAGGAAATTCGGTTGGGACCAAGACGGATATCAAGTGTTCTTTGGCAGATTGGTTCCAGCGTTTGAGCATTTCCCCAGAGAGAAGATTTCTCAACTCACGTAACAAATTCGTGGGCTCAATTCTTAAAATCCAGTTCTTCTCCGGATTGTCATGATTTAACAGGAGTGGATTCTCCACCAGCTTTTTATTCACCTCTATTACTCTCCCGCTGATAGGAGAAGATTGGGCCAATTCCCGTTCACCTCTTTTTATTTTCCAGGCATTGCCTCCCTGGTAGATTCTATCACCTTGTCGGGGCAATTCTATCTCTTTAATTGTTCCAAAAACTGAAGAGGTGAACTTGTCCATTCCTACATTTACCAAGTTTGGTTGAACTACCTCGACCCAGGTGTGGCTTGGATGAGTGAATACGCTCTTGATAACCCTGGTGGTTTCAGCGAGAAGTTCTCTCAGAGGACGGTAAACAGGAATGTTCAACAATCTCCAGAAAAGGATGAATACTATCATAAAGGCGATAGCTATTAGATATTCGTTAGCTTTTGTAGCTAATAAGAATTCCTGTAGAGTTTGCATTTGTAACTCCTTTTGATATAGATATAAATTGGCTGTAAAAGAACTTGTTCCCCTTCATTCTCAAGGCTTAATCCCCTGAGTCAAAAAACTCATTATTTACTTTCTTCCACTGGTCAGAAGTCAA
>JAOUFL010000212.1 GCA_029858245.1 Candidatus Zixiibacteriota bacterium | reverse complement strand
TTACTTCTTACATCTTTCCTTTATATTCATATGTTCCGGAAAAAACCTCATCTGTTGGTCCTGTAATGTAAATATGATTATTCTTCTCATCCCAGTTTACCTTTAAACACCCTGCGGGGAAATATGCCAGAACTTCTCTATCGGTTTTATTATTCAGAACACAGCTTACCAGAGCTGAAGAAGCACCGGTTCCGGATGCCATTGTCTCCCCTGCCGCTCTTTCCCATACACGCAGCTGAATCTTTTTGCGATTCAGGACTTTTACGAATTCCACATTGGTCTTCTCCGGGAAAATCTGGTGATTTTCCACGAGAGCACCAAGTTTCTGCCATCCCTCTTCGAATCTATCCACCAGTATAAGAGCATGCGGATTTCCCATAGAAACAGATGTTATTTTAATGCTTTTATCACCAGCTTTTATCTCTTGGTTGATACAGAATTTTCCTTTTCCTCTGACCGGAATTTTCTTCCTTTCCAGAATAGGCTCACCCATATCGACTTTTATTATAAACTCACCTGTTTTTTTGAGCACCTCAGCTTCTATTATCCGGTCTTTGGTCTCGATCTCGATTTTTCTTTTTCTACACAAGCCATGTTCAAATACATATCGGGCAAAACACCTGACACCATTCCCGCACATCTGTGCCGGGGTTCCATCCGGATTATAGAACTCCATCTTAAAAGGAGCTTTCCTTCCCTTGCGAATGATTATAAGACCATCACCACCTATGCCGAAGTGTCTGTCCGTGATCTTTCTGGCTAAGTCTCTTAAATTTATACCGGATAGATTCTGCTTAAGTGAATCGATATAGATATAATCGTTCCCCAGAGCCTGAAGTTTGCTAAATTTGATTTTCATATCCTTGTAACCTGAAGTGTAGTGCTTTAGCTTTACTTTTTATTTTTTACAAGTTCCACAGAATTTCGCAGAACACTCTTGAGCTCATTTTCAGAAAGCCCTGCACCTAAGCCCACCTTTCTTAAAATCTCTTTGGTGAAAAGCTCGGATGAGGAGTGTGCGTCGGTATTAATAACCATTTTTGCTCCATACTTTCTAGCCAGCTTAGCTACATAACCGTTAGTAAGGGAATGACCCCTGCGGGCTGAAAGCTCAAGACATATTCCTCTTTTTTTAGCCAGCTTAACCTCTTTTCCGGTTATCAATCCCGGATGAGCTAAAATGTCGATATCGCTTTCCAGTCCCGCTAAATTTGTTCCCGGCATCACCGGTTCTACCGGTGATTCACCGTGCACCACGATAATCCTGGCTCCTAACTTGCGTGCCAGACCAGCCAGCTCGGGTATCTGTTGAGGTGGAGCATGGGTGATCTCTACACCAGGCAGAACTGTAAGGTTCATATATCTATTCAGGTCTTTCGAGACTTTGATTATTTGAGACAATACCAAAGCCAGATTTCCCGAATCGATATGGTCGGTTATGGCTAAGGCTTTATAACCCGCAACACAGGCACGTCGTGCAAGCTCCGCCGGTAGTAGACCGCCATCGCTCAGCACCGAATGTGTATGTAAATCGATCATATTTTCTCCTGATTGGCTCTTACTTCAGGGTAACAATCTAATCTGTTTTCCAGATATTGCAAATGGTTTTTAAAGGATTAGTTAACAGAAAGGTACGATCTGAGAAATAATAGCTGCCCACTTGAAAAAATGATAAAAAAAAGGCAATCAGTACGATTGCCTGAGTGAGACTAATGCTAAACTAAAACCTCAATAACTATCTACGTCATCATCGCCATAACCCATATCTTCTCTTACCAGCCCGTAATCATCATCCAGAGCTTTTTCCTCTTCCTCAAATACCTCTACCTCGGAGACTTCCCCGGTAATATCCTCTATCTCATCATGAGGCAGAATTTCATCCAGCAGCTTATCGCCCTCCTTCTCTAGTACTTTTTTAGGAACTCTGGCTTTAGATGCTTTTGCAGTTTTTTTGGAATTTTTAGCTTTTACTGTTTTCTTACCTTTTTTTAAGCTACTTTTAGGTTCAACTTTTTTCTTTTTCTTTGTCTTTTTCATGTTTTTCTCCTTTCTTCTTCTCAACTTTAGGCTTTTCCATTAGGAGTTGAACCACAGCTATCTTAGCTCCATCTCCTTGACGACGCCCTAATTTCAAGACATTGGTATAGCCTCCCTGTTTGTCTTTAAACTTAGGTGCAATTTCATCAAATAGCTTTTTCACCAGCTTCCTGCTTTTAACCATTTTAAAAGCCGTTCTTCGTGAATTAATATCACCCCTTTTACCTAAGGTGACCAGACGGTCGGCCCATCTTTTCACTTCTCTGGCTTTGGACAAAGTAGTTCTGATCTGGATATTCTCTAAAATCGAAGCTGACATATTGGAAAGCATCGCTTCCCTGTGGCTTTTAATTTTGCTTAATTTTGCAACTGATTTTCCGTGCCTCATTTTACAATCCTTATAGAAATATTCTCACTTTACCTTTTCTGTTGTTTCGTTATATTTTTCTACATCCATTCCAAAAGCCAGGCCCAATTTTGACAGAATATTGGTGAGCTCGGTTAGTGATTTCCTGCCAAAGTTCCTGTATTTAAGCATTTCGGATTCGGTCTTTTTCACCAGATCCTCCAGAGTTTGAATATTAGCCGCGCGCAGGCAGTTGGATGACCTGACCGATAGCTCTAAATCCTCGACTTTAGTCTTCAGAAGATTTCTTATCTTCATTATCTCCTCATCCACCACCTCTTCCTGAATCACCTCTATAATCTCATCTTTTTTGATGAAAAGCTGAATATGATCCTTCAATATCTTGGAAGCCACTCCTAAGGCATCCTCAGGGGTTATGCTCCCGTTAGTCCATATTTCCAGAAACAGCTTATCAAAATCAGTTCTCTGTCCCACCCTGGTATTCTCCACCCAGAAGTTTATCCGGGGAATAGGCGAGAATATAGAATCCAGAAAGATGGTGCCCACCGGAGCCTCAGGCTTCTTATTCTGCTCGGCAGTAACGTATCCCCTTCCGCAGCTGACTTCTATCTCCATCTTTAATTTTACATTTTCGGTCAGGGTAAGTATATGCTGGTCCGGGTTAAGGATCTCCACTTCTCCACCTGTTTTTAAATCGCCTGCTTTATAATCTCCTTTCGATGAAACGTCCAGGGAAATGGTCCTGGGCTCGTCACTTGCCAGTTTAACTCTCAGCTCTTTTACGTTCAGCACTATCTCTGTTACATCTTCATATATTCCGGGTATGGTAGAGAACTCGTGAAGAATGCCGTCGATTCTTAAAGAAACCGGAGCTGCTCCCTGTATGGAGGAGAGCAGAGTTCTTCTCAGGGCATTCCCTAAAGTTATCCCAAAACCCCTTTCCAGAGGCTCGATGATGAACTTGGCATATTTATCCGTAAAACTGCTCTGGTCTATCATCACTTCTTTAGGCATCTGTAAACTTCTTATTTTCATATAAAATAACCTCCAAAAATCGCTCAAGAGGCGAATAGCTTTATTATAAAAAAGCAAATAAGCTTTCGTTTATCTGGAGTAAAACTCCACTACCAGCTGTTCCTGCACCATTACCGGGATGTCCAAGCGCTTGGGTATTTCCAGAAGCTCACCCTGCAAATGTGCTTTATCCAGCCTTAACCAGGGAAATTCCGCTCCCCTGCTCTTTTCCATCAAAGCCGAATGAATGATATCCAGGTTCCGGCTTTTCTCCCGGACTGAAATTATATCTCCTACCTTAACCCTGTAAGACGGTATGTTCA
>JAOUFL010000024.1 GCA_029858245.1 Candidatus Zixiibacteriota bacterium | reverse complement strand
ACATCCGTGGTAACTAAACCCACGATCTTTTCAAAATAACTGTAAACATCCCACAAGCCTTTGAACTCAAGTAGAGCCAGCTGACCAAAAGATGTGCCCGTTAAAACCTCTAAACAGTTTAAACAGGTGGAGTCATCTTTAAAATCGGATATAACCGGAGTCATCGAGATCTGTCCACCGATGTTTACTGGGAACCCATTCAAATTATCAGCCCTTCCATCCGAATCATTATCCACAGCTTTCCAGATGTAAACTTTACCATTAAGGTCACCAACCGCTACCTCCAGGGTATCATCTCTATTTAAATCCCCTAAGGAAGGTGTTCCGAAAATCGTTGTTTCCGCTTCGGCAAAAATTGCCAGTGGATAAAGAGTATATTCCCCATCCAGGCCTTCTACCTGAACAGCATCTGAATTGGGGATATATTTTGAGCCGTCCAATCTCCAGGCATATATAAATCTCCCCGAGGCAGTTAAAACCTCTTCCTTCCCATCACCGTCCAAGTCACCATAAACCATAGAGCTATTGCCTGAATCAGCCAGTATCCTCTGGGGCCAGCCAGCAAGGATAATATCGTTTTTCACATTGAAGCTCATCACCACTCCGCTTTTACCAATGTTAGTCACATATATATGAGTCTCGGAGCGATTATTAGAGCGGCTGGAAGGATAGGTATCGGGGGTGAAATTGGAGTTATTCCCCAGATAATACATATCTTCCTGTAATCCAAAACCGGTATAATAATCCCCCCCGAAATCTATGTAACCATCCGCCTCCTCCAGGGTGATAAACCTTCTATCCTTATCCCATTGCAGTGCATTATCCTCGAAATTAGTAAACCCATCCCCATCATAATCCAGATAAGCTACCCCTTCGTCAATATGCCAGATCAGAATACCCGAACCGGGCAGAAGAACATCATATTCCCGATTGAGCTTTTTATCCGGAGTCACGGGACCTAAAACTACTCCTGTTTCGCTATCCGCTAACAGACTAATTGATTCTCCATCGATATCCATCTGCCGATTCTCTATCAGAAAATACTCTTCGGAATTAACTGGTATCTTAACACTCTGGATACTATCAGCTCTGAGCATCTCCGAAGCGTATAATTTTATATTATTCTGATTCAGAATCTCCTCGGGCTGATTGAATCCCAGATAAGCCATGCTCCAGGCATCCGGGTAAACCGGGATAAGACCCGTAACCGCGGTTCTGCAGCTGTCCAGTTCGATCCCGAAATCCTGAGCATTATTGTCCATCAGGGAAAAATTTCCTATCTGGGTGGTAAAGGTTTTTGTATTGTAGAAATCGAGAAGCCCCAGCTGATGCCCGAACTCATGAGCCATCACCGAATTTAAAGCACTGATGCGCGTATCCTGTGACCTTGTCTCAGGCATTATGATTGCCTCATTGAATGCAAAACTATCGTTATCCACTGAAACCGGAGTTTCATGTATGATGAATCCGGTGTAAAGGTCCTCCGGAGAATATGTAGGAGAAAAACTACCAATATCGCTTTGCTTATCAGATCCTGCATGAAATATGATAAACGCATCATATGCCGAGAAATCGATTTCCGGAGAAAGCGAATCTGCCAGATGAAAAGAATCGTGAAAAAATTTCCCCAACCCTTCGTAAGGATAACCAGCAGAATCGGGTGAACCGTAATAAGAGATAGTATGTGGCAGCTGGTAAGTTAATGACTCCTCCAGAGGATACACCTCGGAACCCAGAGTATCCAGAATTACTTTCCCCTTGGAAACAATATACCAGTAATTGTTCAGCGCTTTTAAATGTGCTAAGAAATACTTCCGGTAATGAGGTGGGGGGTCTATTATATGACTTTCCTGCTCATAATGCTGTTGATAGCTTCTGCGGTCGAAAAGACCGTTCCCTGTAGTCAATGGGTCATCCGGAACCTCCTGCTGGAATTCTACCCTTATTCCCAGAATCTTTAAGGTTTCAACCTGAGGATAGTACTTATCTATTCTCGGGAGAGAAAATTTCGATTTTCTTTTTAAACCAAGCAGGTTTTTCTGAGAGACCCGGCTTTTAAACTCTGTTTTCAACTCTCTTCCTACTTTCTTCAAGCCTCTGATTTCAAGAACCTTATCCTGTTTAGCAAATAAAATACCTGCACCAAATAAAAGGAAAACAGAGATTGATAATAACAAGATTTGTTTTAAACGTTTCCGCATTATAATACCTGCTCGTTTTAGAATCTAACAGTCCCTGATATCCTGGTGGTATTGGCTAAAGCAACTTCCTTATTCGCGGGCACATAAGCAAAATCGATATTCAGAAGACTGATCCTCAAACCGGCACCGAATGTCGCGGTTTTAATCTCCCCGACTTTATCGTAAATATAACCCGCTCTCAGAGCCACATAATTAGCATACCAGTATTCTACTCCCACGTTTTTAACCGCCTGCTCGGTGAACTTTCCCAATCCCCCGCTTACATCCACCAGCTCCTTATTCATTTCACCTACTAAAGTAAGTTTATTATAGGGTGTATTAAAAAGCTTATAAGCAAATCCCAAAGCCAGATTCCTGGGCAGCGGGTCTGCCTGGTCCACATCTATATATGAGATATCAGGTCCCAGATTAGTGACTGCTGCACCTAAGGTCAGTTTTTTAAAAGGTGTTTTGTAAATCAGCCCGGCATCCACGGCAAATGAAGAACCAGACCCGCTTCCTCTCTCTTGACCGGCACCCTGATCGGAAAGGTGACTGTAAATGAATTTTGCTCCCAGGCCTAAGGCTAGGTCCTTCCCCATCCTGGTTCCATAAGAAAGAGTTATGGCTGCTTCATAGGGGTTAAGTTCACCCAATATCGTAGGACCCTCTTCTCCGGTATGAGGAATCGAACCATAGGAGATAAAGGTTATATTTCCTCCCAGGGTTCCCCAGTTCTCTGTGTTTTGAACGTAGGAAAGATACTCATAATATATATCATCTGCCAGCTCAGGGAGAAGTGTAGCATGCATAAAGGTTAATTCCCTCTTGGCATTAGCATAAATAACTGCTTTAGTATCAGTACCGAAGAAAATATCCTTATCTTTATTTATAATAGTATGAGTTTTAATTCTCTCGAGTCCTCCATGATAATATTTACCCCAGTTCTCACCATCATATCTGACAATCCCGAACTCGGTTCCCACAAAAAGAGTATTTTCTCCTATCATAGCAATGGAAAGTATCCTGCTGCCCAGTGAATTGGCATAAACATAAAGTTTCTGACCTGGATGCAATTCCCTTGACTGCAAGCGATTATATTCCACGATCTTTAAAGCCATAGCGTCAATTCTGTCTTTGTCTGCATAAGGCAAAAACTTTGCAGCCACTTCCTCCGCTGTCTTTTCGCCTTTAACCTCATATTTCTTATAACCGTATCTATTCCATTTCCCCTCTTCGTACTTAAGAAGACCGGTTTCGGTTCCCACCAGAAGGTCCCCTTTCCGGTCAATGGCAAGACAGGTGATTTTTCCATCCAAAGCCAGGTTGTACTCGATTTTCAATGGCAGGTATTCTGAGAACTGCTCTCTGGTCATATAATTAAATTCCTCAATTCTTTTATATATCATCTCCAATCTTGCTGAATCTTCTTGATTCGAAAATCTCACCATCTCCTCTCTCAATTCCTCGAATGATTTCACCTTCAACATTATATAGGGAACTAGCACATCCCTTTCTAATTTCATAAGTACCGTAGGGGTGGCAGCCCAGATTTCTTTGTCGGACTTTGCCTTAATCTCTGTGATGTAGTAATCCTTAACCTCGGAAGCAAAATAAGTCCTGGAAAAAACCTTTCCGTCAAACTTAACCAGTCCGCTATCCGTCCCTATCCACATCGTACCAAGTGGAGTTATATCAAGCGACAATATCTTTTCTGTGGGAAGACCGTCTTTCAGAGTGAACCTTTTCCATACCGTACCGTCGAATTTATACAGCCCGTTATTCGCTCCTATCCATAGATTTTTTTCGTCTGAGAAAATACAGTTAAGAGAATCCATAAAAACTGTACTATAGGGTAGTTTTACTTTTCCCTTTTCCGAAATTGTCTTCTCCAGCATCATTTTCAGCCTTTCCTCGTTTTCCTCCTGTGTATATTTCCTTAAAACACTCTCAACTGATTCACCGGATGAAAGAGCAAGAGAAAGGTGATCCTGCCATTCTTCGCCATCCCAGGTATAGAGTTCCGATCCACTTATCGCCCAGAGATCGTAGCTCTTATAATTGCTCTCAGGACGGTCATTTTTCATAAGGGCTAAAGATTCGAACTTATGGTTTTTTTCCCCTGCACAATCCACCCACATGCTGGCTAAGGGGTAAAATCCCAGACCTGCCGGGTTCCAGTGTGTTGCAGTAGCATCATCTGCAACTGCCACAAAGGATTCTCCCATCCCGGCAGCTCTTGCTCCAGCCGCAATCCTCAGGAAAAGTACTGTGGATAAGCTTACCTGGGCATAGGTTTGAACTGCTGTGATAAGAAGGGTCATTAAAATACAGCTAAGAACAAGAATGCGTTTCATAAGATTTACCTCCTGACACTGTTTTTTCATAAAACTGTTATTATATAACTTAATCAAATGCCTTGGCAAGGAATAAAACAGGGTCAGTTCATAACCACTGCCTTACCCGTAACCTCGGCATTCTTATTAACTTCCTTTTCTCCAGAATTGAATCTGGTTCGGGCTATTACTTTATAAATATATACTCCATTAGCTACCCTGTCTCCATCCTGGTCCCTGCCATCCCATATTGCTCCGGAGTTGAAACCTGCTGATCCTGTTCCGTTCAAGATGCGGATTAGCCTGCCGGATAAGGTAAATATCTTTATCTCCACCTTTTCGGCAGGCACTGAAAGCTCGTAGGTGAACTCGGTTGACCGTGAAAAAGGATTGGGATAATTCATCACCTGTGTAATTGAAAATTCTTTATCTATGCCTAAAACCTTAACCAGGAAATTTACCAGCGATGAGTTGTTAGCATTATCCCAGGCTTTGATCTTAAGAATATGCTCCCCTTCTTTTAAACTGATTTTCTGACTCAGGCTTCCCTGAGTATAACTGTTCATATCATATTGAAAACCGGAATTCAGGTTTTGAACATTCCCCCAGTCATCATCTATCAATAAAGTAATTCCGTGACCTAATTCACCAGTGAGGTTGATGCCGGAAGGGTCTGTAATATAAACCATAAGTATAGGGTCCGGCTGGACTGTATCACCGTCGGAGAAATTCGGATTTTCAACAAATGTTATGCTGATCTGGGGGCCCAGGCTGTCTGTAAATGCAGTATCGGTCCCTGCCACCATAAGTGAATCGAGAGTTCCGGCTCCATCTATGGTGGAATCGGAACTGACTACATAAGCGTTTATCCTGGCGTTTTCACCGCCATATCCAATATCCTTGGGCACAATAAAGCCACCTGCAAACTCGCCATTCTGAATCTCTGCACTGCCTCTGAAAATCACATTTCCCGGCAGTTTATAGTCAACGTCACTTACACTGGAAATCACATGTGTTTTCAGTTTTTCCGAGTCAAAAACCAACAGATTGGCTTCCCCGTCGAAATCCGCTTGAAGAGCTCCTTCTCCGTTTACCACCTCTCCTTTGAAAGTTACCAGGCTCAAAGCCGAAAGGGTATCAGAGCTTAATTCTTTGAACCGGACCTGCAGGGCTGGTGAAGCCAGAAAAGTCAAAGGATCTCCGAGCAGAATATATTTGCGGTCATTTTCATTGATACCTCTCAAAAGTTTTGCTATATACAGTGCTTCGGATATGGAAAGTGAATCAGGTGATAGAAGAAGATCAAAAACCAAATTATTCAAAGCTGCGTTAGGCCAGGCATAAACCAGCCAGGTGGCAGATATCACTGAAATTGCTCCTTTATCCTCTGCTCTTAAAAACTCCTCCGCCATTCCCTCGCTGAAAGGACTGAAGAAAAGTCCTATGCTGCAGGAAGCCACATAAATCAAAGGCAACCTCTTTTTATTTTCCAACCGGGGAATATCCTGCTCCCTTTTGAAAACATATTCGTCTGCCCAGACATTAGGATTACCATGCCCCATATAGTTGATTAAAACCGTTCCGTGGTTGAATGAATTTATTATCGCATCCTCTGCTTCGGGTTTAAACTTGCTGGCATCCCAGGGATATTCCATCAGATAGACCTTGTTCAGATTGAAGCTCTTAGGGATATAATTGCTGGCTAAAATTTCACTAAAAATTGTGTGCTCTGATTCGTTATTATTGACCCCCCGGGGATGAAACTCGTCATCCGCCACCAGGGTTATCAGGTTCTTCCAGGTATCTAATTCAGGAGAAGTCTCATACTCTCTGATTTTATTTATTAAAACCTGCATATCCTCCGCTGTTTTAACCGGGAGTCTTCCGATGAACATATCCACAAAATCGTTCGAATCCTCATCCGAAAATCCATGTTCCCCAAAATAGACATAATTGTCATCCGAGACTGATTGATCGTATCGAGAAAAAGTGTCGGCAAATGGTGGTATCCAGTTAGGGGAATCAGTTCCCAGAAGGTTTCTGTAATCGTAGGTTCCATCACCTGCTAAAAGAGCATAAGCCGGTGCCTGCCCGTAATAGTTTTCATAGGCGTATTTCAGATAATCCCTTATGGCTACTGGATCAAAAAGCCCCCAGGAGAACTCATCATATATATCTTCAATTTTAACCAGTTTAACCGTTATGTTGTTCAAGCCCTCTCTAAAAGTCTTATACCCCTGCAACTGGTCGTAAAAATCTGAATGGGTAATAACCAGAAGGCCAGCCTGGTTAGAGGTGTTCCTTAAATCCGCCATCTGGTCGAGGTCGATCGAGACTGGAGTTTTGAATTTGGTCTGGTCCAGCAGGTAATATTCCTTTCTTTCTCCTTTTATGGACTGATCCTGGAATTTAATTGAATCGGAAACACTGACGAAATTGACAAATCTTTTTAATCCGAATTTGTTATCTATCTCAAGAAGATAGGGTGCCGTTCCATTGAAGCCGGAGATTCTATATTCAACAACCTCAGAGGTATCAGGATTTTCGAACCTGAGAAAGTCATTGGAACAGACAAGCATTTTCCAGTATCTGACCTCATAGTAATCCAGATAGGTAAAAGAGTAAAAATTGAATTGCAATGTATTTAACCCGTTACTCAGATTTGTGAAGCGAGCAGAAGTTATGAAGTTATCTTTTTCAAGATTGCTCCCTGACATGGTAACAGAATTGAGAGTTATCGAAGAGGCGTAGCTATTCATATCTTTAACTTTAATAATAGCGGTATCTCCTGGAAAAACATTAGTCAGGATCGGATACAAAGTAAAAGAACTACCCTTCTGCCAGTACCAGTTAAAATAATCATAGGGGATACCATCATACTCTGCCAGCATAAAGTCGTTCTCCTGATGAATCCTATCCCTGGATTTCACGGAGATATAAGGCTCAGGCTCCAGAAGACTCCCATCAATAAGCTCCATTCTTTTAACTGGCTCCGGGAAATCACCCGTGAAAGTAATCCAGAAAACGTTATCCCGGGTATAGGGATTTATATGATACTGGTATTCGCCCGAAAGCGAATCGTAGTCCCAGTTATTTACCGACCATCCGTAAAACAGTATATAATCTGCAGGATTGAATATATTATCCCCGCCATCGGAAACCAGTATAGCAAGTTCCCTTAACTCCGGTCGAGGTAAAGAATTATCCTCAGGTAGAGCCTTTCCCCCTCCATTGAATATTCTTATTTTCTGCGGGTCGATGGCAGCAAGGTTAATTCCGGCATTTGACAAAAAGTTACCGTCTATTTTATATATGCCATTTTCCCGTAGAGTCAGTTTATACCAGGTATCCGAATAACTGAAAGGATTTTCCTGCAAGGTCTTTTTTAAACCTGTTTCCCTTGCCTTTCTCCATTTTCTGGCAATCTCATAATTCAAAAGGGTGTGTTTATAAACGTTTTCGAACAGGTCTCTTCCCATACCGCCTTCGGTTTTTTCACCTCCGGTGAAATCAACCGCAATAGTGATATCCGAATAGTATATAATGTCTTTTCTTAAAGGGTTATACTGAACCGGGAAAATCTTGATCCTTATTATCCTCTGGTTTCTCATAGAAGATGGAGCTTCAGCTATTACCCGTCTCTCCGGGTAAAAAAAATCTTGGGAGGAGATCTCCTCCCTTTTTTTGATCGATTCTTCTTTTCTTACCGGGCTACCCTCATAAAAGGGCAAATCGAATTTTCCTTTATCCTGACTGTTTTCCTCTAGTACTCTTACATTCACTTCCCCCTCCAGTGGTATACCGATGACCAAAATCCTTGCAGGCACCTGAGGGTAACCGGGGTCTTGCAGTAGAGGACATTTATCGATACCCGGAACATCGTATTTTATCTCTCCCTGCTCTCTTTTTAAAAAAGAGAGTCCAGGAACTTCGTATCTAAAAACTATTCCCTCCTCATCTGATTTTATTACCTTAATGTCACTATATTCTTCTGCAGCCAGGATATAAGCTGGCAGAAGAAAAAATATTATTATAACTGTAAGAGATTTTTTTATCATATCCGGTTTATATTTGAGTTGGGATAAATAAAAAACCGAGAAGGTTAAACCCATCCGGGTTACTCACTCGGCAATCAAGATACCTCATAGCTAAAGGGTTCTCCTCCATTAATAATTAAACCATTTATCCAAACCAAAACTACCCTTTAACTATTCTCTATAAGCAGATCCTTTCTTTCTTGTCAACTGCATTATAATATTAAACGAGAATTTGTCAAGCTTTTTTTGAAGAGCTAAGTTTAAAATGTTCAAATATTTACCAGCTCGTTTATGCGAAATAATCCTTCAGATTTATCAAAAAACCTGTGAGTTGTAAAGCTAAAGCTCTACATTCCAATATATCTAATCATTATTGTTTTTATCTATTTAAACAGTTTATCCTTGAATTTAGAAGCTAATTTTTCTGCCCTGAAAGCAGTGATGAACTCACAGGCAGTTTGGTAAGCCATCTCTTCTATGTTCTTACTTTCCTTTTCCGAGATCGAATCTATCTTCTTTTTGAAAACTTTAGTTGCGAATTTGATGTCCTTTTTATTCTCTGCTGACCATTTTTTCATCTGCTGCATTAAATCCTCTGGCAATCCTCTGTGAGCTATATTCTGCCATTCGGTTCCCACATTCCCCTTGCGGATACCACAGTCAGCAAATTTTCCCACAAGATGCAGGGGAGTCCCGGTGATCCCGTGCTGTGCAATACACACACCCTTATCTTTAATCGCCTCGTAGATCTCCCTTGTCCTGTCAAGATCGATGAAGATCTTCTCTCCCTCTAAGTAGTTTCCGTGCTTGGAGCCATTATTTATGGCAAGAAGGTCCGGCTTAACCTTGCTATTCCACAGGCTGTTTATAAATACGGTTGCTTCCTCAACTGTGGTTATTGCACTTTCCTGCCCGGTATGTTTTATCTCACCTACCTCAACTTCCAATCCCAGACCTGCCTGGACAATCGGCTGAGCCAGCTCTGTAGTTATGCGAATATTATAATGTAACTCGTTAAAAGAGGAATCTATGGCAAAGGAGGTATAGCCAGCCTTCAGTTCAGCTTCGATCAGTATCCTGGAAGATTCCAACTCCTCTCGGGAAGTGTTTTTGGTGGTAATATGGTCTCCGTGAATGAAAAAAGGTTTAGAAAAACCGTTATTTTCTGCATACTCAACAATGGTTTCGAAGAAGACCTCAGGGGTCATTCCAGTATACCCTCCATCTAAATTCCCTTCTGTTTTTGCCAGCTCAAAAGCCACAATCGAATCCAGTTCCTCGGCAGCTCTCATTATCCCCGGAATAACATGCTTAATCCGGGTATTACATGCCATCACGATAACCTGTTTATCTCTTATAGCTTTGAAAATATCCTTCGAGTTTAAAAGACAGACCTTACTTTTGCTGCCCAATTTATTTCTGATTAGTTCGGGTCTTAAATCTAATAACTTGGTTTCAACTGTTACTGTCATAACTCACCTCATATCGAAATTGTTTTCTAATTCATTTAACCCATAAATCGGTCAAATAACCTCGTGACTTAAGAGAGGTTTCCGTCGGGCATAAAGCTCGACATTACAACTTTTGTTTTTTTTAATCCGACCGTTTGGACTGCTCATAGCTGTGTTTACCGTGTAAATCAATGAACCTTTTATATTTTCTTTTTTTCCGTAGTGCGAGGCTTTAGCCTCGCTTAAGTGACCCTGATCCCGCCTATGGCGGGACAAGCAGGGTCGCACTTCTAAACGAAACCAAAAACTTACTTAAAAATCAAAGCCAGTATAACTACGAAAACCAAACTCGGCAGTAAATTTCCCACTTTGATTCTCTTGATATCCAAAAGGTAAAATCCGATTCCTAAAATCATCAAACCGCCGGTAGCAGTCAATTCATTCAATATCCGGGGTTCAAGCAGAAACGTTAATTGACTACCTAAAAGGGTTAAGGCACCCTGGAAGATTAATACCGTTAGAGACGCAAATAATACCCCTACTCCCAAACTTGAGGTAAAAGCAATCGAGGCAAAACCATCCAGCATAGATTTTGCGTAAAGTGTGGAAGCATCTCCGGAGATACCATCTTCAATCGAGCCTACGATGGTCATAGGTCCCACACAAAAAACCAGGCTGGCAGTTACAAAACCCAGAACGAAAGTACTGGAATTGGATTTCACTTTGCTTTTTATTATATCTCCGATTCTTTCCAGTCCGTCTTCAATTTTCAGCAATTCACCCACAATCCCGCCCAGAGCCAGACTCCCGATGACCAAAATTACATTCTCGGTCTTGAAAGCCATTTTCATCCCGATTAAAAGAGTGCACAGCCCCAGAGCTTGCAGCACTATGGTTTTGATTTTCTCCGTGAACCTGCTACCGATAGCCAGACCTATCAGGCTTCCAATGATTACCGTGACTGTATTTACTAATGTTCCCTTCACGATTTTGTTTTTTTGTAGCGGAAGGTTAACCTTCCATCCTTATCTTCTCGTTTCGTAGTGTGAGGCTTTAGCCTCGCTTAAGCGACCCTAAAGGGTCGCACTACAACTTTGGATATTACGATTCTTACATCTTCCGTCTCACATTTTTCTTTTTTATCTTTTCCCTTGAGTCTTCTTATAAATATCTTCTCGGATCCGTTATTTTTCCATTAACAGCGGAGGCAGCCACTGTTGCCGGGCTGCACAGATAAACCTCAGCTCCTTTACCTAATTTCCCTATGAAATTACGATTTGAGGTGGAAAGAAGAACATCCCCCTTTCCTAAGACCCCGTGATGTCCTGCAGTGCAAAGACTGCATCCCGGATTGGAAACCATACCTCCCACATTCATAAAAATTTCAAATAATCCCGATTTTAACATCTGCTTAGCCACTTCCCTGGTAGCTGGAACTATAATTAACCGCACCTCCGGATGAATCTTTCCGGCTTTTTTCAAAATCTTTGCCGCAGCTTCAAAATCCTCAAACCTGCCGTTGGTGCAGGAGCCGATAAAACCCTCATTGAAAGGTCGCCCTTCGACTTCTTCCACAGGAACGACATTATCCGGTGAATGCGGGCAGGCAATCTGGGGGACTAAATTATCCACATCGATCTCCACTTCCTCTGAATATTTTGCATCCTTATCGCTTTTCACTATTTCGAATTTATTCTCAACCCTTTCTTTTAGAAAATTTAAAGTCTCACCGGATGGTTCGATAAAACAGATTTTCCCGTTTATCTCAGTTATCATACTACCCAAAGTTAATCTACCTGCTAAGGAAAGTTTGTCAACAGGCTCTCCGACGAATTCTAAGGATTTATAATTTGGTTTATCCATACCGATTTCTTTTACAAATTTCAAAGTCAAGTCCTTGGCTGAAGTTGGCTCCTTATATTTACCTTTTAAGATTACTTTAATCGTTTGCGGTACTCTGAACCAGAGTTTACCGGAATACCAGGTTGCTACGATATCTGTAGTTCCCACTCCAGTCGAAAATGAACCGACTGCACCTAAAAGATTCATATGACTATCAGTGCCCACAACCACAGAGCCTGGTTCAATCATCCCCTGTTCCAGCAGAACATGTTGACCAATCCCCCAGTTAACATCAAAGAGATTTTTGACCCCCTGCCTTCTGGCAAACTCCCTGCACAAAGCCTGGTTCTGGGCAACCTTCAAATCCTTAGCCGGTGCCTGATAGTCAAAGGTCATGGCGATTTTATCCGGGTCTTTCACCTTACCCTTATTAGTGAACTTATCGAACTCTAAGACCACGTTCGGACCACCGAAATCACGTACCACCGCCAGATCCACCTCCACCCAGACTCGGTCATTTACGTGTACATCCTTGCCTGAAGCTCTGGATAATATTTTTTCGATGATGGTTTTGCCTGGCATTATTTTCTCCGTTCGTGCGGGAATTGGAATTCCCGCACGAATTCATCCTAAGTTTAGCACATTGCTTGAATCAATTTTGAAAACACTATTATCATTAAGGTAATAATTTCTAAAACTAGAATAAAGATAATCTGCAGGTTCTTTAACCAAACCTGCTTTATGTGGATTATTATGAATATAATCTAGCTTTACCTTCATGATTTTATCCGAGAAAATAGGGACACATCTGGTTCTCTCTTTCCAAACTGCATGTTGAGAGGGAGGATTAGAACAGGATTGAAAAGCTCTAAAGAACTTCTCTATTTCATTATTAGTTCTCTTCTTACTTTCCAGACTTTTAAAATAATCTATAATCTTCAAAGAGCTTTTTCTCAATAAATTTTGAATGAATAATTTAATATTCTCACCATCTTCAGAACTTAAGATTAGATGCAAATGTGTCGGCATAATAACATAAGCCTGAATTTTTGTCTGATATTTCTCCCTGTAGAAATTCATCAACCCTAAGAGAGCCTCAATATTTTGATTATACTTAAAAACAGGTAGTTTTTTTACAATACAGCTGCTCATAAAATAAGAATAATTATCTAAATATATGTTTTTCCAAGACATAACAGCCTGGTTCGGGAATTCCAATTCCCGAACCAACTTATATATGTGTTTCTACCTCGTTCGTGCAGGAATTGGAATTCCTGCACGTTTCAATATCTAACTCCTCTTTCTCTCGCCAAGTTTTTCCAAAACAGGAAGGCGTTCAGCTTTTAAACCGCTGAAAACTGCATCTATTGTCTCATCCAACAAACTCCAGACAGTCTTACTGATTTTTCTTGCATCTGGGTCACTACTTTTGAAATCTCTCGCATACGCGTAAACCATATTGGTGAGTGCCATGAACTTTCCTCTCGAATTCTCATCTAAAAAAAAACAGTTTTTGTTCCACCAGTCTCTAGCTTGTTCTGCATTTTTACGCATTCTGGCTTCATCACCGCTGTTCAAGACCACATGAAAATCCATTAACCAAGCAAATGCTTCCTGATGTGTTTTTATTCTAACCTCATATTTTATCTCTAAATCTTTTTTGAATTCCTCTAATTTCCTTTCCAATTCATTCTTATATGACTCAAATTTATATTTTTCCTTTCTTTCAATAAAATAAGGAATCAAACCAATCCCTGCACCAATTATTACACCGATAAAGCCGATTACTGCATTCATAAATCTTTCTCCATTCTCGAGGACTACCTTGCGACATTACGGTAGAACAGACATTCTTGTCTGTTCCCCTTGGTCAGACAGGAATGTCTGACCTACCTTCTATATCACTGGAGGTCTGAAGACCTCCGCTACATTTTCTCGTTCCGCCAAAGGCGGAACCCTACGTTTTATAGTCTTTCTTCTTACGTCTTCCTTATTCTTCCTTTGAATTCTTGAACTTTTGAACTTTTTTTATTTATACGTCTCTGCAAACTTAATCCTCTTAGAAATTGGGGGATGGTCGTAAAGCAAAAACTCGATCACCGGATGGGGATTCGGATCCGACAGGTTCTTATAAGCTAACTTTTCGAAAGCAACAACTGCAACATCCGGATTTCTGGTCATATCCATGGCAAATTTATCTGCCTGGCGTTCTATATGTCGAGAATAGGTTGGTATAACCGGCAAGGTAACCAGGCTGAAAATGGAAAATATTAATAAAAATAAAGGCAGGCTCGCAATATCCGCCATATTTTCAATTTTCAGGCTTTTTCTGAATCTATGTATAATCCTTCCCATACTCAGATGAATTATTAAAAATCCGATAGCAGATATAAAAGAGGAAAGAGCAATAACCTTCCAGATATGCTGTAAGACATTATGCCCCATCTCGTGAGCAATCACAAATTCAATTTCCTCGGGAGTAAACTCATTGATGATATTATCGCCGAGAATGATTCTTTTGGTATTTCCTATTCCGGTCAAAGCTGCATTTACTTTTTTAGTCTGCTTGCTCATATCCATCTGAAAAATATCCTCTACCTCAACACCGGCTTTTTCGGATAACGATATTAACCTATCCCTTACCTCACCCTGTGGCAGTGGAGTGTAAACATTGAAAAGTGGAAGGATCAAGATCGGAGCTAAATTGACTAACACAACGGTGAAAAAGACAAATACCACCGACACGTAAATCCACCAGGTCTTGGGGGCTTTCTTTAAAGCAAAGTATATCCCTTCGATAATAATCAGACCTATTATGAATAGAACTAAAATCGCTTTTAGCTGTTCACCAAACCATTGTCCGAAATTCTGGTTGGAAAGCTGGAATTTCTGCTCTAAGTGAAATCCGTAATAACTCGAAGGTAACCCTATAATAAACGCTAAGAGGATAAAAATCAGACTGTAAAGAAAAATGACCCAGAACCTTTTTCTGGTTATTTTCTCAACCTGATGTCTTAAAAATGCAGAAAGACCCAAAAACAGAAATAAGATCAGAAATAGAATCGTATACCCCTGATCTGCAAAAAAGTGTACGTTCTTGGCATTCTGATATTTTATCGCCTGTTCAAGTCTTTCTTCTTTCTGCTGCTCATCCTGGACTTGCGATTGAGCTGTAGCCTCTTCCTGCCCCTGAGCCAGGATAAGACCTTGACACATATTAATAAGGAAAAAACTAACCAGGATTATCAGAACTACCTTTCTAATCATTTTTATCCTCCTTTTTTTGCAGGACGAACCTTAAGGTTTGCTTTTTTCTGCAAAGCTAAAGTCTTGCCCTGTACTCTCTGAGCTGCATTTTTAATGGAGGTCTAAAGACCTCCGCTACATCTTAATTTTTCCGTCTTACTTCTAATTTCTTTCCCTTTGAACTTTATCTTAGATTTAATACTTCTCGATAACCCGGAATATCCATAAAACCGTGTCCGCTTATGTTAAAAGCGATTACCTTCTCCTCTGCTGACTGTTTGCATTTATTAGCCTCATCTATGGCACAGGCAACGCTGTAAGCCGATTCAGGTGCCGGCAAGAATCCTTCTGCCTGAATGAAAATCTTTGTCTTTTCAAACACTTCTTTTTCATCCTGAGGATAGGCAATAGTATCGATATACCCTTTGTCCCGTAGCAGGCTTATAATGGGTGAGCACCCGTGATACCTCAAACCGTCTCCCTTGATAGGAGCCATATCCGTTTGGTGACCTAATGTGTACATCTTCAATAGTGGCGTGAGCTCACCATGGTCCGCAAAATCGTATTTATACTCTCCCTGCAGATTGGGAGCAGCTTTGCTCTGGGCGGCGATAAATTTTATCTTCTTCCCCTTGGTTAGAACATCTCCCATAAAGGGCAGGGCAAATCCTCCAAAATTGCTCCCTCCCCCCAGACATGAGATAACCAGATCTGGATATTCGCCTATCTTTGCGAATTGAGCCTGCGTCTACAGGC
>JAOUFL010000211.1 GCA_029858245.1 Candidatus Zixiibacteriota bacterium | reverse complement strand
GCAAATTAATCCATTACGAACTCTTTCCAAAATATTATGCGCCCTTAACCGAGTTGCCAATAAGGGATGAAGTCATAGAATTGATTAAATCTGAAAACAATTTGAAAATGTATAAATGCCATTTTAAAAAGGATATTGATTTTCAAAGGTATTCATTAAAAAGTTTTGATCCAGAAGAAGAAAATGAATTGTGGGTTTGGGTCGCTGAATATCGAGATTCTTGTTCCGAGTGCCTCTCTCGGCACGGGGAAATAAAAACCTATGCTGAATGGGAAAAACTTGGATTACCTGGTAGTTCCTTTTGTCCCGTATGTCATTGTTCACTCGTTGGAGTAGAGAATATTAAAGAATATTTAATGCCTATTGAAAAGCTTCCTTTCAAAGACAAGTCTGTTATAGAGGAGGAGAAACAAATAATTGAGGAAGATGAAAGACAGGAAAAGATGTTGAGAGAAAATCCAGTACTTGCAATGCAGACTCACGATCTGGTCTATGGCACTAATAACTATGATTTATACCTCAAGAACATACAAGAAAAAGTTCTTGAGATCTTGAAAGAACACGAGGGAATCTTGCAGAAAGATTTCTATAAGTATTGTCATTCCATAGCCCCAAATGATATTATGAGTGTCCTCTATTTGGCAGAAAAAGAGGGAAAAATTGTAAGAAAGAAAAAAGGGAATACATACCAATTATTCTTTCCAAAGGAATCATAGGGAGTCATTGTGAAAGATAAGAAAGAGGATTTCTTCACTTCATCTGAAATTAGAGTAAAAGAACTTTATACACCAGAAGACCTTTTAGATTTTGATTTCAAAAGAGACTTAGGTCATCCGGGAAAATATCCCTTTACCCGCGGGGTGCAAAAGGATATGTATCGGGGGCACTTGTGGACTATGAGGCAGTACGCTGGTTTCGGAACAGCCTCGGAGACCAATAAAAGATTCAGATACCTGCTTAAGCAAGGGCAAACTGGTCTATCAGTTGCTTTCGACCTGCCTACACAGATTGGATACGATTCTGGCCATCCATTATCTTCAGGTGAAGTCGGTAAAACAGGAGTGGCGATTGATACCCTCGAAGATATGGAGATACTCTTTGATAAGATACCTCTGGATAAGGTCAGCACCTCAATGACCATCAATGCTACAGCTTCGATTCTTCTGGCGATGTATGTGGCGTTAGCCAGAAAGCAGAATGTGCCTTTGAAGTTACTTTCCGGCACGGTTCAAAATGATATCTTAAAAGAATATATCGCACGCGGGACTTATATCTTTCCTCCGCGTCCTTCGATGAGACTGACTACTGATATTTTCAAATATGCCTATGAGAACTTACCCAAGTTTAACTCTATAAGCGTCAGCGGTTATCATATCAGGGAAGCGGGTGCAAATGCCGTGCAGGAGATTGCCTTTACTTTAGCTAATGGCATAACTTATGTGCAGGAGGCGGTGAATTCAGGCTTAAATGTAAATAGTTTCGGCAAAAGAATTTCTTTTTTCTTAAATGCGCATAGCAATTTTCTGGAGGAGATAGCCAAGTTCAGGGCAGCCAGAAGGCTCTGGGCTAAGATGATGAAAGAGAAGTTCGGTGCCGAAGAAGATTCCTGCAAACTGAGGTTTCATACTCAGACAGCAGGGTGTACCCTTACTGCCCAGCAACCGGAGAACAATATTGTTCGTGTAGCTTTTCAAGCTCTGTCCTCCGTTTTAGGCGGGACTCAATCGCTGCATACAAATTCAATGGACGAGGCGCTGAGTCTCCCTTCAGAAAAAGCAGCAGAGGTCGCTTTGAGAACCCAGCAGATCATCGCTTACGAAAGCGGAATTAGCAGTACAGTTGATCCCCTGGCAGGGTCTTATTTTATAGAATCACTCACTAATAACCTGGAGAAAGAAGCGAAAAAATATATTGATTATATTGAGCAGAACGGGGGAGCACTGTGGGCGGTCGAATCGGGATATTATCAAAAAGAGATACAGAAAAGTGCCTATGAACATCAGAAGATGGTAGAATCCGGAGATAGAGTAATCGTAGGGGTGAATAAGTTCGAAACAAAAACTGAAAAAGAAAAAAGAAAAAAGATTTTCAAAATAAGTAAAAAGGCAACCTCTGGACAGATTAAAAGACTTAAAGATGTTAAAAAGAGAAGAGATAATAATAAGGTTAAGGCATCTCTGGAGGAGTTAAAAAATAAGGTAAACACGGAGGAAAACCTGATGTATCCAATTATCGAGTGCGTTGAAGCTAATGCTTCGATCGGTGAGATATGTCAGGTTTTGAAAGATGTCTGGGGTGAATATGAGCAGAAGGTGATAATTTAAAAAGGCTCAAAGGTTCACAAGTTTAATAGTTAAAAGGTTAAAAAAATAAAACTTATGAAAATAGAAAAAATCGAACATATCGGGATTGCGGTGAGAAGCATTGAGGAAGCGACGAAATTCTACAGAGACCTTCTTGGTCTTAAAATCTCAGAGAAAATAGAGGTACCAAAAAGAAAGATCAGAATTGCTTTCGTTCAGCTCTCCGGTACCAAATTAGAGCTATTAGAGTCGATGGAACAGGGAAGCGGTATAGATAAATTCATCCAGAATAAGGGAGAGGGGCTTCATCATATCTGCTTTGAGACAGACGATTTCGACAAGACAGTGAATGAGCTTAAGGATAAAAAAGCAGAATTTGTGGATGAGCCTCGAATGGGAGCAGAGGGAAAAAGAATAGTGTTCCTCCATCCGAAAAATGCTTTTGGGGTGTTGATTGAGTTGAAGGAGATGTAGCGCGAGGCTTTCAGCCTCGCAATGCGTTCCCGAAAGGAACGCTACGACAGATGAGATCTAAAACATATGGGATATAGTTTTCAAAAAAGGATAAGATTAAAGGATTTTTCTTATAAAGGATTCTGGCGGTATTTTGTGACGTTTGTCACTTATGGTTCAATGCTATATTTTGAAGACGATAGGTATGTAGAAAGCTGTATAGCCTTTCTGAAAGATTTATCTCTTTCATATAACTTCAATGTGCTGGTATACTGCTTTATGCCTGACCATTTACACCTCCTGATTGAAGGAAAGGAAGAAAATTCGAATCTGAGAAAATTTATCTCTATGTTTAAACAGAGAACAAATTTTCACTTTAAAAAGAAAGAAGGAAATCCTCTCTGGCAAAAAGATTATTATGAACATGTCTTGCGAAAAAATGAGGATACGATTCAGGTTATGAAGTATATTTTGAACAATCCGGTTAGAAAAGGGATGGTAGCCGAATACAGAGATTATCCATTTCTCGGTTCTCTAGTTTATGATTTGAAAGAGGTATTTTTGTAGCGCGAGGCTTCTAGCCTCACAATGCGATCCTAAAAGGATCGCGCTACGAAGAAAAAATGTAGAGACGCATGGCAATGCGTCTCTACAAAGAAAGCTTATAATATAAGGAGAATAAGATGGGTCTTTTTGAAATGATGGAGAAATGCGGGCACGAACAGCTGGTTTTCTGCTATAATCAACCTACCAGACTGAAAGCCATTATCGCCATACACGATACCACCCTGGGAAAAGCTGTAGGGGGATGCAGACTCTGGAGATACGAGTCAGAGAAAGATGCGATTACAGATTCTTTGATCTTATCCGAGATAATGACCTATCAATCATCTATCTCGGATTGTGATACCGGTGGCGGAAAAGTAGTGTTATGGCATGATTTTGAGGAGGAACCGGACGAGGCATATTATCGGGCATTGGGAAGATTTATTGAGGGATTG
>JAOUFL010000210.1 GCA_029858245.1 Candidatus Zixiibacteriota bacterium | reverse complement strand
AACGCTAACTATTTTCCAGCTTATCTTTTTCTTTTTCTTCTTCAACTGCAGTCTCCCTCTTTTCCAGGTAATCTCTGCTCACCAGTACTTCCCTGGCTTTGCTTCCGTCATAGGGACCCACTATCCCATCCCTTTCCATCTGGTCAATCAGCCGGGCGGATCTCTGGTAACCTATGCCTAATCTTCTCTGTAGAAGTGAGACCGATCCCTGACGGTGTCTGACTACCAGCTCGATCGCCCGCTTGTAAAGGTCTTCCTCCTCTGCATTCTCCCATTTCTCAAGATTCTCCGGTTTTTCCTCTTCCCGGCTGAATACCCCGATACGGGCAGGAACGTAATCCTGGGTTTTGATGAAATCGACTAACTTCTGAGTCTCCTCGCTCGAGATATAAGCACCGTGGATTCTCAAAGGTTCCGGATGACCAGCCTGGATGAACAGCATATCCCCGTTACCTAAAAGCTTTTCTGCTCCTATGCCATCGATTATGGTCCTGGAATCGATGCGTGAGGCTACCTGAAAAGCTACCCGTGCGGAAAAATTAGCTTTGATTAACCCCGTGATCACATCCACCGAAGGTCTCTGGGTGGCTAAGATCAGATGAATTCCCACTGCTCTTGCCATTTGAGCCAGGCGGGTAATCAGCGCTTCGGTCTTCAGAGAGGAGGACATCATCAGGTCAGCTAACTCGTCCACGATGATCACCAGATAGGGCAGAATCCCTTCTCTTTTTTTCTTCCTGTTATAATCCTCGATATTCCTTACACCCAGCCGGGCTAACTTTTTATATCTCTCCTCCATCTCAACCACAGTCTCGGACAAAATCCTTTCTGCAGCCTTGGGATGGGTTACTACCGGACGCTCCAGATGAGGAATCTGGTTATAAACGGTCAGCTCCAGCATCTTCGGGTCTATCATTATAAATCTTATTTCCTCCGGGTGAAGACGGTAAAGCAGGCTGGCTAATATCACATTGATACATACGCTTTTGCCCGAACCGGTTGCCCCGGCGATTAAGAGATGGGGCATTCTGGAGAGATCAGTCACCAGTGGCTCACCCGAGATGGTTTTACCCAGGGCAATGGCTAATCTATACTGAGTGTTTTGAAAAAGCGGCGAGACCAGAATATCCTTGAGATAAACAGTCTGGGGCGTTCGGTTCGGTATCTCCACACCTACAGCTGCTTTGCCAGGAATAGGGGCAACAATTCTTATCCTTTTCGCCTGAAGTGCCAGAGCCAGGTCATCGGATAGGCTCATTATCTGATTAACCTTGATACCGGGGGCTGGCTTGAATTCATACCTGGTGATAACCGGACCGGGACTTTTTTCCACCAGATCCCCTTCTATGCCAATGCCAAAAGTCTCCAGGGTATCCTTTAGTACTCTTGCAGTTTGATTTAACTCCTCATTGGTAACCGAGGGTTTGATATGGGGAGGCTCATTCAAGATGCTTAAACCTGGATATTGATAAGCCCCAATTTTATTATCCTCCTTGCTCCTTACAAAACTCAAAGATGTCTTTATCTCCTCCACTAAATTACCGGGCCCATCCTTCTTGCTGGCGGTAAAGATTTTTCCTCTTTTATCTTCTTTTACAGGTGGTGGCTCTTCCACTTCAATTTCTTCTTCGGTTCCCGCTGTTTCCTTCAGTTCTTCCATTCTCTGGGTCCTTCTCTTCTCAATTCTTTTCAGCTCCCACCAATTGCTACCCCTCTCATAGAATTTTCCCAGTAAGGTTTTACCAAGAAGCAGGGATTCAGATGGTTTCCAGGGAGTAACCAGAACAGCTACCACCACCAGCAGAGCCAGGCACAGGGTGTAGGAGCCGAAAATGCCGAAGATCTTAACCAGTATTTTAGCCATAACAGTAGACGCCCACCCCCCCAGGCTCACCCTTGAAAAATCCACACCGGTAGAGGAATAAGCAACGGATATGGAGAAAAAGACCCCCAGAAGATATATTAAGATAAATATAAATACTGTTTTTTTGAACAGGGTGGACCATTCGGTTTTGAAAAGAAATCTCGTTCCCCAGAAGACCAGAACTACGGGGAGGAAAAAGGAAACGATCCCGAACAGATAATACAGCGAATAGGAAACCAGAGCTCCCATAACACCGGTTTGATTCCTCATCTGCTGGGTAACCAGCTTATCCAGACTGCTCCAGGAAAGCTCCTGATTTAAAAACCTGCTGTCGATTGAATGGCTGTAAGTGATAAGGCTCAAGAGTATGAATATAGAAAGAGCCCAGAGCAAAACTCCGAATATCTCATCTTTTCTATCTGCAGAGATATTTTTCAAAAGCTTCATATGCTCCTCTATAAAAATCTAAAAACCTGTGATCTTATATTTTGCTAAAATTAGCTGTTATGAGCTTCACGGCAACCTGTTGTTTTTTATATCTTATCATCAAATTCTTAAAATGTCAATTATTTTTTAAGGTAATTCTTGTTAGTTGTCAATGCAAAATAAAAATATCCGGTTTACCTTAATCAGCTGTCTTGCAGATACACATTTAAGCTTTGAATATATTTTATAAAAAACAAAGGGCAGTCCCCTTAAGGGACTGCCCTTTGCAACACTTTGAAAAAATCTTTCTCTACCTTACAGCATCCTTTAACTGCTTCCCAGCCTTGAAGCGTGGTACTCTGGCAGCGGCAATCTTTATCGGCTGCCCTGTCTGGGGATTTCTCCCGGTGCGAGCTTTACGCTTGCCTACTGAGAAGGTGCCAAATCCCACAAAGGTAACCTTTTTCCCTTTCTTCAGAGCAGTGGTAACACCATCCAGAACGGAATTCAGGGCTTTGTATGCCTGGACTTTTGTTACCTTACAATCCTTGGCGATCTTGGCAATCAGTTCCTCCTTCGTCATCAACTCACCCCCTTAACGCGGAATAAGGTTAACGTTTCTGTTCACGTTTCAAAGAATATAGAGTTTATGCGGGTTTGTCAAGGATTATTTTCATTTTTTATAACTTTTTTTAAGCGGTTTCACCTTAAGGCTAAAAAAAGTAAACTGCTTACCTCACCAGTTCTCTTATGCCTGCCATCCCTTTTTCAAGTTTAACCTCGGGCAGGGCTTTTATGCTTATCCTGAAATAATAACCTTCTCTGTATCCTGTAGTAATCCAGGTGAACTGCCCTTCCCAGCAATGCAGGTCACGGTAGAAAACAAAGGACTGCTCGGTAACTTCCCTGTTCTGGAAATCGTAGCGACCCAGGTAATTTATGCGCCATTTCTCCGTCAACCAGAAATCCAGGGAAAGGCTGATCCAGTGATTTTTAAAAACCCCGGTAGTAGATCTGGTTTGGGAATACCTGTGACTTAAACTCAGGTTATATTCTTTTCCTTTATTACCACCCTCTTCTTCGCTCCCTAAAAAAGGTAACATACCTCTGTGTGATAGGGTGCTGCTTAAACTCAGGTCTATAAGTCTTAGATGCGAGAGATCAAGTTTCTTAGCTTGGGGGTAATATGGGTCATGGGTAAGTGTAAGCCCCAGGTCTATTCCTGGAATTGCATTCGACCTTATACTGGATAAGAGGTTAGAAAGTTTTCGCTCTTTGGCTAAAAAATTGTAACTGGTGGAGAGGTTATAGCTGAAAAGCTCGAATTTCTTCTCCTCCCCACCCTTCCGGGTTTTCATCTGCAGAAGATGTTTGAAATTGAAACTAAGTATGCGTGCCTTTCCTCCACCACCTCCCACACCCGTATAACTGCTGTAATCCAGATGCCTTTTTATCTCTGGAACAAAAGTAAATCCCAGGC
>JAOUFL010000023.1 GCA_029858245.1 Candidatus Zixiibacteriota bacterium | reverse complement strand
ATCTATCTTTTTCCTCAGGTAAAAATTCGTAGGGCGTCTTTTTTAAAATCCGGGCAACTTTTTGATGCTCTTTTTTCAGGAATTGCTCAACTTTAGCTTGCCCTTCTTCCCCGAGCTTTTCCGTCCAGGGTTTTTCCACTTTATGAATAAGTCTTCCTTCAAGTAAAATAGAGGTAACTATTTTAGGAGAAGGCCGAATCTTAAATTCAGTTTGGATATGGAATTTTTTACCCTCAAAGGTTACAGAGGAAGTTCTTCCTGCTGGAGTGATAAATCCCATTTAAATTTAAAATACCTTAAAAAAGTTAGCATTTTGAAAAGCCGCATTCCCGGCAGAGAATACATCCCTCTTCAAACTCCAGTTTACTCCCGCAATCCGGACAAGCTTCTAAATAAACATCTTTTACGGAGTTCGATTTACCATCGCCAAAATGTTTTTTCAAAACTTTGGCTATGGCATCCGGGATTGACATTATCAGCTCCCCATTGCCAAAAACCGGTGAGGAACCTCCAATCCCGAACAGTTGCTCGATTATCGTATTCACACCCACTCCGCTTCTCAAGGCTAAGGAAACAAGTCTGCAAATAGCTTCCGTATCTGCCATAGTGGAATAACCGGACTTACCTATCTGGGCAAAGACCTCAAAAGGTTTACCCTCCATACTGTTGATGGTTACATATAGATTCCCATAGCCGGTCTTTATCTTCTCTGTTATCCCGGTCAGTGTTTCCGGACGGTCTTTAACTACCGCCTCTCCTTTGCTCTCCATCCTGGTGGTTAAAACCTGTTCTTTCCTGCTTCCATCTCGATAGACGGTTATCCCCTTACATCCGGATTTATAGGCTAAAAGATAAGCATTCCTCACATCCTCAAGGTTGGCTTCATTGTGAAGATTAATAGTTTTGGAAACTGCATTATCAGTATATTTCTGAAAAGCAGCCTGCATCTTCACGTGCCATTCAGGAGAAACATCATAAGCAGTCACAAAGACCCTTTTAATTTCCTCAGGTATCTGATCAAAATCCTTAATAGAACCTTTCTGAGCTATCTCCTCCATCAGTTCTTTACTGTAAAATCCTGATTCTACTGCCTTTTTCTCAAAATATGGATTAACTTCGATCATCCTGGTCTGGTCCATAACTGTACGGATATAAGAGATGGCATACAGGGGCTCAATTCCGGAGGAACATCCAGCTATAATACTGATAGTTCCTGCAGGAGCTATGGTGGTGATAGTGGCATTTCTCAAGGGGATCTTTTTATCATAATAGATGCTTTTATCCCAGTTAGGGAAAAACCCTCTTTTCTCAGCTAACTCCGAAGAGAACTGATGAGATTCCTTCTGGATAAAATCCATCAATTTCTCACCTAAATTTAAAGCCTCCTCCGAATCGTAAGGAATATGAAGCTGTAGTAGCATATCCGCCCAACCCATGATTCCTAAACCGATCTTCCGGTTTGAGAGGGTCATCGCTTCAATCTGCTTCAGGGGGTATTTATTGGCATCAATTACGTTATCCAGGAAATGAACTGAAAGCCTTATAGTTTTCTCCAGCTTTTCCCAGTCGATTAAATTCTCCCCTTGCTCGGATTTTACCATCTTGGATAAATTGATAGAGCCCAGATTACAGCTCTCGTAAGGTAAAAGGGGCTGCTCTCCGCAGGGATTGGTTGACTCGATCATGCCCAAAACGGGAGTGGGATTAGATTCATTTACCCGATCAAGAAAGATAACTCCTGGCTCCCCACTTCCCCAGGCATGTTCCACTATAAGGTCAAATATCTCCCTGGCTCTATATCTTATAATTTCACCATTTTTCTCAAAAGGTTTTCCAGTACGGGGATCAATCAGCTCGTAATATTCATCCTGTTCCACCTTAATCATAAAATCCTCAGTAGCTGCCACCGAGATATTAAAATTATTCAGTTCCCTTAAGTCATCCTTACAGGAGATGAAACTCAAAATGTCTGGATGATCTACTCGCAGAATCCCCATATTGGCACCTCTCCTGGTACCTCCCTGTTTTACCGCTTCAGTAGCAGCGTTTATTACTTTCATAAAGGAGATCGGACCAGAAGCTACACCTGAAGTAGATGCCACCACTGAATCTTTAGGTCTCAGACGGGAAAAGGAAAAACCAGTCCCCCCCCCGCTTTTATGAATCAGGGCAGTATTTTTTACTGCATCAAAGATTGATTCCATGCTGTCTTCTATTGGCAGGACAAAGCAGGCTGAGAGTTGACCTAACGCTCTACCAGCATTCATCAATGTGGGTGAGTTAGGCAGAAATTCCAAACTGCTCAACAAAGAATAAAATTTCTGAGCTAACTGATTTATTTCCTTATCCTTCGACCCATAATTCTTATCTATCTGAGCGATGGTTAAAGAAACTCTCCAGAAAAGCTCTTCTGGCGTTTCCATCACCTTCCCCTCATCGTCTTTTTTCAGATATCTCCTCTCCAGAACTTTCAGAGAGTTGGGGGCAAGATCAATCATCCCCTGCATCTGTTTCCTCCTCCCTATATGCTATTCTGTTTTTCTCTTCTATTTTAAAATCCCAGAAAACAAGGGGAGCTTCTTTTTTCATTATTTTTAGCATTTCAAGACATATTTCCCTTATTTCCCAGTGAGCTCTGGGAACGCATCTAACTTCAAAAATATGCCTTAGCTCTCGGAAATTTGCAGAGACCACTATCTCCGATACTGCAGCATTAGGCAAAATATACCTGGCATCTTCCTTGGGAATCCCGGCTTTAACCATTTCCTCATAGAAATCTTTAAGCTTTAAAGCTATCTTTTCAAATTCATTCCTGAAAGAAGTAATTTCTACAGTAGGTGGAATTACATATTCAAACTCTTTGGTTTTACCGTATTCTACATACCTCTGACTCTCTTGAGAGGGCGACATTAGTCTGTGTCTTACCATCTCATGGGTGAATACCCTTGAGGCTCCCTTGATTCTGAAGGTAGCGTATGCATGCTCCAGAACTGAATAATGCCTTTTGCGGATTACTTTTTTTATCAACTCCTCCGTAGATGAGGGTGGATTATAGCGATGAAAGGAAAGATAACAGGTTCTACAGGCTTTTTCTATTATATCTTCAGCCTGAGGAGTTATAGCCATTAATTCTACTTTCATATTTACAGTTTTTTTTAAAGATAGTTTTCCTGATAAAGACTGAGATATAAAGAACTAATTTTTGGATAAAAAACTGGTGGGTTCCCACCAAAAACCTTTTTTTTCCAGAAATCAATTTTATCTCAAATTCGAAAAGATGTCAAGGAAAAATTTTATTTTCCAATAAAAAAATCACAATATATTGTAGTATAACAGAATATAAAACTCAAAATGTGGATATTCATAGAACTTTTGAGGAACTGTTAAACTTATTTAACATAAATTTTTTTCTCTTTCATAGTTTCAGAGATCAAAAAGAGTAATTGATTATTGTCAAAGGGTTTTGTAATAATAAAATCAAAACCTTTAAGTTTTGCCATCTTTTTATCAAGTTGAGTCCCCCACCCAGTCATTAGTGCCACTTTGGCAGAAGGATTTACCGATTTGACCTCCTTTACAACTTCCCAGCCCGATTTCTCCGGCATTGATAAATTTGTTAAAACCAGGTCGTATTCGCTTTTTTTATAAAAATCGATCCCCTGCTGTCCATTAATAGCCAGGGTAACTGTATGTCCTTCTTGTGTTAGCATTTCTAGGATAATATCTCGAATATTCTTATCATCATCTATTACCAGAATATTTGCTGGTTGAAAATCAATAATGGGAATTTCACCTTCTTTCTCGACAATTTTTGTAATTGGAAATCTGAGAATGAAATTAGTACCTTCACCTGGTTTTGAGTCAACTATTATATTACCATTATGCTTGGTTACTATTCGATAAGAAATGGTCAAACCTAAACCTGTACCTTTATTCCCTTTCAGGGTGAAAAATGGTTCAAATATCTTTTCCTTAACCTCCTCGTTCATACCAATTCCATTATCTCCAACTGAAGCGTATACCTGCTCTTTTTCTACCCAAGTTTTTAAGATAATTTCCCCTCCTCTGGGTAATGCCTCAACTGCATTCAAGATCAGATTTGTAAAAACCTCCCGTAGCTCGGAAGGGTTACCAGCTATTGAACTGATCTCTTGAAAGTCCATTTTAACATCAATTTTTAAACCTCTAGCTAAACTTTCATCTTTCCATCTGAAACGAGTCAACTCCACCACCTGTCGGATGATTTTATTTAAATCAACCTTATAAAAGATCGATTCTTGTTCAACCCTGGTATATTCCTGTAATCTTCTGATTATATTTGCCCCGTCATTTGCTGCCTGTTCAATCATCATTAAACCCCTTTTAATCTTATCCTCTTCAACCTGCCTTAAAAGAAGCTCGGTTTTACCGGATATTATTCCCAGTATGTTGTTAAAGTCATGAGCTATACCCCCCGAAAGCTCTCCTAAGGCTCTCATCTTCTCTGCTTGTATCAGCTGTACTTGAGTATGTTTTAAATCCTCTAAGGCCTTACTTAAAGCCTCCGCCTGTTTTCTTAATTTTTGATACAGTTCTGCTTTCTCAATGGAAGCTGCAGCATTTTGAGCAAATATTAATACCAGTTTTGCATCACCCTCATCGAACTGCCTTCCTGCTTTAAAGGAGCAGACATTTAAAACCCCTATTAACTCATTCTTGACCTTCAAGGGAACACATAAGGATGAGGTTATTCTTTCCTCTTTTGGAATGAATTTTTCAAACTTTTCCTTTTCTAACTCTTCTCCCAGGAGCAGTGGCTCCCCATGAGCTATAACCCAACCTGCTACACTTTCATCCGGATTCTTTTCCATGTTTTTTATCTTATGGCACAGAGCCCCGTGAGCTGATACACATACCAGTTTCCCTTTCTTCTTATCGTAAAGCATCAGGGAGGATCTGTCTGCCTCCAGTGAATTTAAAACTGTTTTGGAAATTAGATCCAGTACTGTGGGAAGCTCGACTTCGGAATTTACCAGTGTGCTGACCTCAAATAAAGCTTTTAGCTCCTTAAAGCGCTCTTCCAGGGATCTGGTCAATACCTTCTCTTTTAATAACTCAACTCGCAGTTTTTTAATAGAATGTTCCTTGAAAAGGATGTAAGCTAAGAATAGAAGAGATACCCCGATAAACCCTCCTATGAGCAGTTTATAAGTGTAAATAGATAACTCCCCTTTATAGAAACCTCGAATATCAGAATAGAAAATCAAAAGAAAAATAAAGGTGATTAAGATCAAAAAAATCGTGGAGTTCAAAATCCAGAGTTGCCAGTCTTTTTTCTCAATACTCTTTATCTCTTTTTGTATATTATCCATAAAATTACCCCTCCCTTACTTTTCTTCGGAAAAAGATAAGCAATACTTAAATTGGAGAATTGCTTAGATGAAAGATCTTTTTAATCTTAAGCTTAAGATCGGGATTAATATTAACTGAAGGACGATGCCGGGAAGACCGGTGATAAAGGAAGCCTCCAGAAAAGACATGAAGTTAAGGGGGAGCTTAATAAAAGCTCCAATTACAAATAACCCTAAAGCAAAGGCGCATCTTCCTGCTACCATAGAAAGTATAAGGCTTAGCAGAAGTGGAAATTTAAGATACTTGTAAAGTAACCCAATTGAAAATCCATAAACAGGAAGCTCTATGGCCATAAGAGGGACTGCATAAGGAGGGGGCATACTTGTAAGAAAAAAGCTTAAAATTGGAGACAAAAGTCCAACCACAGCACCACTTACAGGTCCCAGCATTATTCCAGCGAAAAATACCGGATAATGCATAGGTGAGAAAATCCTGCCAGCCAAACCGAACTGATGAAAGAAAAAAGGGATAATTATACCCAAAGAGATAAATAAAGCATTCAAGCTGACCTGTTTAACAGAGAATCTCATTTCTCACCATAGGCAATATATAAAGAGGGATTATCCATAATAACTATTTTTTTAAATCCTTTGCTATATAACATCTTATTTAATATGTTTTCAGAAGGTAAAAAATCCCTGCAAACCAAGCTACCAGATAAACGATGATGCTCTTTTAACTCTTTTCTTCCTAAGAGATGAGCGATAAAAAGTTTTCCTCCTTTTTTCAAAACTCTGCTTATCTCCTTTAGTGCCTTTGCCTTGTTCTCGAAATGAGGAAAAGAGGCAAATGCGATAACATAGTCGAACGATTCGGGTATAAAGGGAAGTTTCTCTGCGGGAGCACAGATCAATATGATATTTTTGTTTTGGTTTTTCCTCTTTGCCTCCATCAGCATTTTGGGAGAAAAATCCGACCCGAAAAGCCTGCCTTTGTCACCGATAGATTTCAATATATGAGGAAATAACACTCCGGTTCCGCACCCAAGGTCCAGAACCTGGGAGCCTTTTTTTAACCTTAAACTTCGGATGAGTTTCTTCAGTTTATCTTCAGTATCTGTATGACAGATCTGATCCCATTTATGGGCATAGCTATCAAAATATTCCTTCCTTGACATTTTTATATGGTAATTGTGCCCTCGGAGGTTATTAAAACTTCCACAATTTCAGCCATATTGCTCTTTTTCCCTACTCTGACTTTATCTGCGATTCCGTAGAAATTTAAGCAGGTGGAGCAGGATAGCAATTCCACTCCCATATTCTCTAAAGAAACCAGGGTTTCAAGATAAGGAGAATTTTCAATAACCAATTTCACTCCAGCTCCGTAAAAGATGATATAATCCGGCTTTTTTTTATAACTTATTAGCGCCCTTAAAAAATTCCCCATCAATAAAGTAGTCAGCTCATTTTCACCCTGCCCCATCTTTTCATTATTTACAATTATCACCTTTCCCATACGGTTACCCTTGAAGATATTTTCTGTAGGTGCGAGGCAACCTCGCTCCTGCAATCATTTGATAAATAAAAAATCAAATATGAAATTCTATTACATCTCCGTCTGTTAAAATTTGATCCCGGTGCACCATTTGACCCTGGTATTTGCCCTTGCCCCATATACGGGCATATTTTAGATTATGAGCGAAATCCTTATGTATCGCTAATGCTGCATCCATAACATTCTGTCCTATCTTAAGTATTATAGGATCATCATAGGCTATGGGTTTTCCCGGCTCCTTGGTATAAACTCTTATTATCTCCAGATACTTGAAAGTTTCTTTTTTCAACTCCTCCAGACCTATCTTTTTTTCAGCTGATACAGAATATACCCAAAATGTAGCCCCATATAATTCCTTTATCAACTCCCAGTTTTCCTTTACACTTTCAGAATCGTTTTTATTTCCCAAAAGCATGGTTTTCTTACAAACTTCACCCAGTTCCAGTGAGACTTTTGTCTCATCCTTATGTAATTTAATCTTCTTCTCCGTTAATCTCTTTATGACTATCTCTAATTCCGCAGATGAATCATCTGAACTTAAATCGATAACAAACCAGACCAGATCCGAATTGCGGATTACACCTAATACACCGGTTTCTAAAAAATCTAAGGTTATGGGAGGGGTATCGATTAACTGTATCTGTATATTCTCATATAACATCATCCCTGCCAGGGTCTTGGTTGTGGTGAAAGGATATGGAGCAACCTCCGGTTTAGCATGTGTCAAGGAGGCTAAAAGCTGTGATTTACCTGCGTTGGGTGGGCCAATTATCACCACCTGTCCGGCTCCTTCCTTTTTGATATAATAAAGATCCTCCCTGATAGCGCTTTTAGACTTTTTCTCCTGCCCCCTTAATTTGGAGATTCTTCTTTTTATATCTGCCTGAAGTTTTTCCGTCCCCTTATGTTTAGGGATTGTAGCAAGCATCTCTTCTAAAGTAGAAAGCTTCTCCTCTGTGGTTTTAGCTTGCTTGAACTTTCTTTCAGCTTCCAGATATTGAGGGGTCAAATTAGCTGGCATAAAACACCTTTTTTTAAAATATATCTAAAGTCAGGGGGAAAGTCAAAAATAAATGAGAGATTTGCCCGTGTCAAAAGATATGAGGGAACAATTAATGCCATTGTGAGGAGTATAAAGCTGGGTAATTGATTTTAAAAAATTAAATTGCAAAACCATTCGCTCTTCTTTATTTTAGCGAAGATTTAACCTGTTTTAGACGGATTGATATGCTAAAGATTTCTAAAATCACAACTTTTATTAAAAGTTACGATTACAGGCTCTGGGTACTGTTTTTTGGATGGCTTGTATCCGCTATGGGGTTTGCCATGGTTATACCCTACCTGAGCATTTATTTCCACAACCAGATGAAAATCTCCATGAGCTTAGTGGGAACGCTTTTCGGAGTAGCGGCCATTAGCCGTGCTCTTCTGGGGCTTATCGGGGGAGACCTTTCTGATCGAGTGGGTAGAGTAAAGATGATGGGGATGGCTCAGCTTTTCAGAGGATTCATTTTCCTTTTTATGAGTGTCTTAGCTTATAAAGGGGGGAGTTTCTATCTCTGGTCTCTATTGGTAATCTTAAACTGGATGTTTGGTGGTTTTTACCAGCCAGTAGCAAATGCGATGGCAGCGGATATTGTATCTAAGGAGAAAAGAGTAGAAGCCTACAGTATTCTGCGAATAGGAGGTAATACCGGCTGGGCTATTGGACCTATGATTGGTGGATTCTTAGCCTCAGCCTCATATCCTCTGCTTTTTATAATTGGTGGAATCTTAACTTTCCTCTCCTCTGCACTAATATTTATCTTCCTGACTGAGTCAATCAAACCAGACCCCTCTAAAGAAAAATTCACTTTTAAAGACCTTGGCAAACTGAAAGATGATCATAATTTTCTCCTTTATTGCACAGTCTCTCTCCTGCTTTTTGTGGTTATCGGTCAGTTGGTTTCAACGATATCTGTTTTTTCAGTCGATTATGTAGGTATAACCGAAGCACAATTAGGCTTTCTCTATACCCTTAATGGTGCCATAGTTATTTTTTTCCAGTTACCAGCCTCCAAGTTCACCCAGTCTAAAATCTTGACACGAGTGCTTCTTTTCGGCAGCCTAGGATATTCCATAGGTTACTTCCTGTTTGGGTTTTCTGAATCTTTTGCCTGGCTTTTCTTCTGCATGCTTATAATCTCCGTTGCGGAAATCACCGTTTTGCCAGCCTCCATGGCAATAGCGGCTAACCTCTCCAGGGAAAAACATCATGGCTTATATATGGGAGGGTATGGACTCTCTTATGCTTTAGGCTGGTCATTTGGACCTTTAATTGGAGGAGTATTAATTGATCTGTTTAGCACCACACCTTTTATCCTCTGGGGAATTATAGCACTTTTAGGTCTTGGAGCCGCTTTTGGATTCAGGTGGCTGGAGAAAAAACTGCCCGCAGACGTAATTTCAATTTCGGAGAAAAGGTCTGGGGAAATAATAAACCAGTAAAAAAAGCAGGGGTAACTTAAACTTTTCGATGCAAAAAAAGGAAGAGCCTGAAAACACTCTTCCTTTTTCCATCATATTTTTTATCCTATCGTGATTTTGATACGATTTTTTGCATGGTCAGTTGTTCATTTCTTCTTTTCTCCATCAAGGCAGCCAGGATAGCACTATCTCTAATCCAGTTAGATGCAGTCTCATAAGAGATTAATTTTCTTTCGTAAAGATGTAGAAGTGAATTGTCCATACTGTGCATCTGGTCCTGAGCTCCGGTCTGGATCAGAGAATGCAGCTGCTCGATTTTCATCTGCCTTATAGTTCCTTTAACTGCTGGCGTACCGATCAAAACCTCAGTAGTAACTACAAGCCCCTGATTATCTCTTCCGGGTAAGAGCTGCTTGCAGATGACACCTCTGAGGCAAGAGGAAAGTTGTAAAGCTGCTCCCTGCCTCTGATCATGGGGAAAAATTCCCAGGATTCGATTTACTGTCTGAGGTGCATTATTGGTATGTAAGGTGGTCAAAACCAGATGCCCGGTTTCGGCGGCAGTCAAGGCAGTTATCATAGTCTCCAGGTCCCTGACTTCTCCGATGAAGATCACATTAGGATCCTGCCTTAAGACATGTTTTAATCCATGCTTGAAGGAATGAGTGTCAGTTCCCACCTCTCTTTGTTTGATTAAAGACTTTTTGCTCTGGTGAACGAACTCAATCGGGTCTTCCAGGGTGATAATCACTTTTTTAAACTCCCTGTTTATAAGCTCAATCATAGCAGCAATGGTAGTGCTTTTTCCCACACCCGCAGGGCCAGAGACCACCACTAACCCGTCACTTAATTTGGCTAAATCTTCCACCACCCGCGGAAGCCCCAGCTCATCTATGGTCTTATTCGGTGGCTTGATTAAACGAAATGCAGATTCTACATATCCCTGCTGGAGATGAACGTTGATTCTCCACCTCCCCAGTTCTGGAATGGAATGAGCGAAGTTCAACTCCTTTAACTTCTCGAAGGTATTGGTCTGCTGAGGGCTCATAATCGAATACACTAATCTATTAACCTCATCAGAAGTCAAATTCTTATTACCCAGATTTCTTAATTCACGGTCAATCCTCAAGATGGGAATATGGTTAGCTGTGAGATGTAGATCCGAAGCTTCTTGTTTTACCATTTCTTCTAAAAGGGGATATATATCTATGCTTTCGACCTGTCTTTTCAGAGTCTCAAGAGCTTCTGGCTCAAGATGAGTAAACGTCACTCCTATCAGGTATCGTTCTTCCTCCCCTTGAGAGATATAAACAACCTTACCAATCATATTTAAGGGTTCGATTATATCAGGAAGGTTGAGCTTTATCTCAATAGTTGAACCAATGGACAAAGGAATGGGCGAATGAAATTGCATGCCGGTACCGGAGATATCCTTGGTTTTAGTATTGGTAAAAATCGATGTATTGCTTGAATCCGGCACTCTGAAATCAAAATTAAAATGGGTTTTTATCCTTCTGGATTTTCTTTTCTCGGTTTGCATATAGAACTCATTATAAAGTGATTCTTCTCTTTGATTATCGGCAGAATTTATGAATCTGAAACAGCAGAAGTAACTCATTTACTGAACGATTCAACCCCTAATCGGTTAGAGGAATAAGCTGAATGGAGGTGTAGAAGTTAAAATGACCCTCCACCCTCGTAGTTGAGAACGATTTAACTTTTTAATCACCGGAGTTGCAAATAGACCTAATAGTACTACTTTTACCTTAACTACAAGGAAAGGGACCCCCTTTAAAGAGATTGTTGATTAACAGATTCAGCATCTACGGAAAAAAAGATAAACCTCTTGACAATTTTTCCCTCTTAAACGTAATTCTTCTAAACAATAGAAGGAGGTTTGTGATGTTTAAAAGAGTTTTAATTATTGTTGCATTAATAGCATTCCTTACTTTTCAGGGACTTTCTTCACAGGAATTCGGGGAAAAGGAAGCTTCCCTTTTCACCTTATCCAACGGAATGAAAGTTATCCTCAAAGAAAAGCATGCCAACCCGGTGATCGCCTCGATGATCTATGTCAACGCCGGAAGCAAATACGAGACTGATTATAACAATGGAGTTACCCATCTATTAGAACATCTACTCTTTGATGGCACTAAAACCCGAACCAGAGAGGAGATATCCGAAGGGATGGATAGCAAAGGCGCCTCTTTTTTCAATGCCTTTACCCGCAAGGAACTTACCTGTTACCTCTTTATATTACCTAAGGAGTTTATCCAGTATGGTCTGGATATCCAGTCAGATATGCTCTTCAACTCCATTTTCCCTGATACCGAGCTTGCCAAGGAGAGGAATGTTGTGATCGAGGAGATAAAAAAAGATGAGGATAATGTGGACAGTCAGGTGGAGGAATTCTTTGATTCATATGTTTATTCAGGCACTCCCTATGCCCGTCCGGTGATTGGATACGAAAATATAATAGCCACCATTCCCAAACAGGAAATCATCAGCTATTACCAGACCTATTATAAACCCAATAATATGACAGCTCTATTAATCGGTGATTTTGAGACAGAGGTGATGCTAAAATCAATTGAAAAATATTTCGGGAATATACCGGTTTCTCCTTTACCTCAAATGGAAAAGATCACCTACGCCCCAGCAGAAAAAAATATCCTTAAATATAAAGAAGCTGATACTAAAAACTGCTATATAAATCTCTCCTTCAAAGGACCTCATTACTCAGATGCGGATTATTATGCCTTTGACCTCTTAAGCCAGATTTTAAACTCAGGCTCAACTTCTCCACTTTATCAAGCCTTGACCAAAGATACAGAACCTCTGATTAGCAACTTGTCCGTTAACCTCGAAACCCAGAAGGAATTTTCTGTTCTGAATTTCTCCCTGATAACCGATTCCCTCCAGAAAGTGGACAAAATCATCGAAATTACCGTAAAAACGCTGAAGGATTTGAACAGAAGAAAACCAGATCCTTCACTTCTGAAAAATCTAATCGTTTCCACCAAAGCGGAAAAATTCTATCAGGAAGAAAAACTTTACATCTACGGGATGATGATAGCGCCAACTCTGGTTAACTGCGGATATGATTTCCTGGATTCATATATGGATAATCTGGAAAAGGTCACTCCCGAAAAGGTACAGAGTATAAGCAGAAAATATTTCTCAGAGCCTGAATATACAGGCACGGTAGTGACTCCCCTGAAACCTGAGGAAAAAGGAACAGTAAGCCCCTCTGAATCTAAGTATCTGAAAGAAGTTTTACCTAATGGACTGGAGGTCATTATCCGCTCCAACCCGGATTCAAAGGTCTTTGGCTTTAATATCCTGGGGAAAAACCGTTCTGCCTTGGAACCTGAGGGCAAAACCGGGATAACCGATTTTGTTAACCGGATGTTAGTTAAAGGTACTGACAAAAGAACAGCAGAGGAGATCACTAAGGAGCTTTCCTCCATCGGTGCGGATTTAACTCTGGTGGACAACCCCTTTATACCCTATGATGATCTTTACACTTCCAGATTATACTCTTTTATCCGCTTTCAAACCCTGGATGAATTTGCGGAAAAGGGGGTTGAGCTTCTATCCGACATAATTAAAAATCCGGTATTCCCGCCTGAGGAGCTGGAGAAAACCAGACAGGAGATGATAAGCATAATTAACAGGGAAAGCCAGTCAACCTACCAGACCTGCAGAAACCTTTTCTATTCAGAGCTTTTTAAAAACCACCCCTATGGTAAAACCATTCTGGGGGAAATCAACTCTGTCAGCTCGATAACCCGGGAAGACCTAATCGACTTTCATCAGAAATTTTATTCTCCCGAAAATATTATCTTAACCGTAGCTACCAGTCTTCCACCTGAAAAAGCTCTGGCCATAATCAAGACAAATTTTGGAGATATGTCTGAAACAAATCCTGGTCTTATACTTATCCCTGTGCCTGAAATGGTTACCTCCCCGGTTGAAGTTAGCAGAGAGATGAAAAAAGAGCAGATATATCTTTATCTGGGTAATCTACTGCCAGGTATAAACGACCCCGATGCCCCAGCCCTGGAGGTGGCTAATTCAATTCTCTCTGCTAAATTAGGTAAGAACTTGAGAGAGAAAAAAGGGCTTGCCTATTCGGTTGGTTCCTCAGTCAATTTCGCCAATGATTTTGGCTGGTTCGTAGCCTCTATTGGAACCAGACCTAAAAATTATAACGAAGCATTTGCTGGAATTTTAAATGAGATAAATCAAATGAAGGAAACTCTGGTAACCGAAAAGGAGCTCGAAACCGCTAAGAACACTTTATGGGGCGATCAGCTTTTCTATCGTCTTTCCCGCATAAACCAAGCTTACTATATGGGGGTGAATGAATTTTTAGGAGTTGGCTACGATTACGACCCTATATACATGGAAAAGATCAGGGCAGTAACCAAAGAGAAAGTAAAAGAGGTCGCCAAAAAATATCTGGATACACAAAATTATGTTCTGGCAGTAGTGGGTAAAAAAGATTAAGATGAAGACATGTAAGGTTACCCGCCTTGTAACCCTTACTAAAAAGGATTCACCCCACCTTAAAATCAAGGTGGGATACTATTATAGAAACGGAAAGCTTAACCCTTCCGGTTTTTAAACCTGCAGCACTTTATTCTATAATCAGACTTGAATTCTATCAATTTCCCCAGAATTCCTTTAAAAAACTTGACAAATAATTATGAATATATATTCTTCGAATACATTAAATCAAAAAAGGAGATAATATGAGTGGCAAAGATTTCGAAAGGAGAGATTTCATAAAATCGTTATTGGCGGGATTTTCTATGATAGCATTAGACTGGAGCTTATTCCCGCGTGGAGCAAAAGCTACTCCGGAAGAAAACCAGTTCGATGCGGTCATCCTCGGTGCTGGTCTGGGCGGCTTAAGCTGTGCTGCGGCTTTTGCCAGGCAGGGGTTCAAAACCCTGGTCCTGGAAAAGCACGATAAGGCAGGTGGATATGCCACCACCTTCCCCAGACCTGGCGGCTTCGTCTTCGATGTTTCCCTTCACTCCACCACGGTCGGGGAAAGGAACGGAATTCATAACCTGATACCCGGTTTCCCGGAGATAGCAGAGGTAGAGTTTGTTCCCCACCCTGTTCTCTACCGGGTGATCTATCCTGACTATGATATCCGCGTTCCGCAGAAAGATTTAAAGAGATATATCGAGATTTTAACCGGCTACTTTCCAGAAGAAAAGGAGGGTATCCAGGGACTGATTGACGATACGAAAGGGGTTTTAAATGATATAAATAGGATTTTAAGTTCCAGGGGGCAGGTGGATATGAGCCGGTTTCCAGTTGATTTTCCTCATCTCTTCAGAAGCTCAAACCAGACCTGGGGCCAGATGCAGGATGCCAGGATTAAAAATCCCAGGCTCAAGGCTATCCTGTCTTCACTCTGGGGATACTTCGGGCTTCCGCCCTCCAAGCTTGCCAGTTATTATTATGCTCTCCCGGTAATCGGTTATCTTGAAGAGGGAGGTTATTATCCGGTTGGAAAATCCCAGAAGATAAGTGATGCCTTCGTGAAGTTCATTCAGCAAAACGGCGGAAAGACTATGCTCAAAACTAAGGTGGAAAAGATACTGGTAAAGGACCATGCTGCTTATGGAGTCAGAACCTCTGAGGGTAAGGAGTTTTTTGGAAAGGTGATAGTCTCAAATGCCAATGCCTATGATACCTTCCATAAGATGCTGGATGAGAAGGATTACCTTATAGAGTACCTTTCCAGACTGGAACAGCTCAGCGTAAGCCTCTCCTGTTTCCAGGTTTTTTTAGGATTGAAAAAAGACCTGGTAGGCGAGCTGGGAATCACTGATACTGAGATTTTCTATGAGACCGGATATGACCATGAGGAAAGCTACCAAACCTTACTCAATGCGGAAATAGAGAACTCCGGCTTTGGAGTTACCCTTTACGATAACCTTTACAAGGGTTACTCTCCTGAAGGGAAAAATACCATTAACATCTTATCCCTGCAGGGGTATGACCACTGGAAAAAATACGAGGATGACTACCTTAAGGGAAATAAAGCGGAATACCGCAAAGAAAAGGAGAGGATGGCTGATATATTGATTAAGCAGGTGGAGAAAAACCTTTTACCCGGGCTTTCAAAATGCATCGAGGTAAAAGAAATCGGAACCCCTTTAACCAACCTTCGTTATACCGGTAATTATCGTGGAGCCATCTACGGCTGGGACCAGACCTTAGATAACTCAGGAATGGCTCGACTGCCTCATAATACTCCGATAAAAAATCTCTATCTTTCCGGAGCCTGGACCAGACCCGGCCATGGCTATGGAGGAGTAATCTGGAGCGGTCTGGAATGCTTTGGAGAGATAATGAAGAGCTGGTGATAATTTTTAAGTTTCTCATACCTGACATTGGCAAATAAGCTGGTAATCCCACCTTAATCTCAAGGTGGGATTTTTTTACCTGCAACTCCTTTAAAAACTTTTTACTCTGGAGAACTAAATAGAAATTTCATCATCTTAACTAAACCAGTCTATTATAACAAAAAACGGCATAGAGATAAATATATGAAACCACAA
>JAOUFL010000022.1 GCA_029858245.1 Candidatus Zixiibacteriota bacterium | reverse complement strand
TCTGCTGAATCAGCCTTATCCTTGGGAAGGTCCTTGCAGGGCCACCAGGCCTGGGCAAAATAAGGTTCGCTTAAAGTACACATAATGGGTGTAGGAGGGCTGCCGTGAGATCCCCAGTCAAAGGATTGCAGTCCTCCCTCCAGGGGATGTCCGTGGTAGTAAACGGTCAGATCGAAAGGTTCCTGGTTGCAGGTTTGACTAAGAGTAACGCTAATGATATCATCGCTCCAGGTAAAAGAGAGCAGGGCTCCATTACTTTTAATTGAGTCTACATACATCTGAGGATTATCAAAGAAATTGAGCTCCACCAGGTTAAAACCGTCGATCAAAGCTAAAGCATAGATGTAAACAGATCCGGATAAGATCTCGGTAGTATCATTCAAATTCAGGTCCAGCTTGTAATACTTAACATCATAATCGTTTTGTCCCAGAGAACCCTGCGGGCGAATTCTTTTCCCCAGTTGTTGTAACTTATCTATTCTTTTCTGTTTTAACTCCGACATCATTTTGTGGAACTCAGGAGGAGTGGTGTTCGCATCGGTAAAAACAGCCTGTTTTTGATTATCACTATACTCTTGTGGGAATAGGTTTGTAACTCCCAATCCCAAAGATAGAAGCACTAAAACTAAAATGGTTATGTATCGCCTCATGACAAACTCCTTGAAGCCAAAGTTCCCGTCAATTAATAATCACAACAGCATACCACATTCAATATAGGTTAAAATCGGCATAATTCAAGGTTTTTTTGGGGAATAGGTCAAAAATTAATTCCCCGGGGATAGATTTTTGTTTCCTCTTTTTTGAATATAGGCACCTAAGTGCTTGCATGGTGCTATACTGGATTCTTAGAAAATGGTCTCCATATTCAGGATTCTAAATTAGATTCTTGATCCTAATCAAGTATGGATGGAATATACTGAACTTATCTCGTATTGATAAATAAAAGGGGCAACGGAATTTCACTGATTTTTGTTGTTGATCAGTAGGTTGAAGGTTTATACGGTTCTGGTGTTGCTTACACGGGGACTTTGGAAGCTGAAGCCTGAGGTGTTTTTTCTTCGTGCTTTTCCAAAAATCTGGCAAAAATGAACGGGTATAAAATTTTGTCGACGACAAAATATGAAACGACCAAATAAATGGCACCAATGATCAAATCAATAACGTAATGATGATTCAAATATACGGCACCGAACCAGACTGCAATACAATAAATAATTAAACTCTTTTTGAAGCGGTGGAATTTTTGGTAGAGAAATATGGTGGTTGCGATCGGGTATGCTCCGTGCAAAGAGGGGATGGCAGCAAAATGATTGGGATTGAAAGAATCCCAGACAGTCGCAAAAAAGTGGGTTCCGAGGAGTTTGTCGACATTGATCAAAGATCCCGCACTCAGGCCAGAAAAATTGATGTGGGCAGGTTGAACGAAACCGTAGTTGTAAACATACCAGGGAGGCGCTGCCGGATACAGCATGAAGGTAATTAGAGCCATGGCATTGAGGACGGTAAGCGTATAAAAATAGCGATAAAAAGTACTTCGGTCGTTGGTAGTGTGCCAGAAGATCCAGCCGACAACCACAGGGATGGCAAAATGCAGGGTGTATATATTAGCGATCATTATATCCAGGAAGCGGTGCCAAATTTTGTCGCCCAGCAAAGCCTGAAAATCCTGAAACCAAAAAGGTGGGATTTTTCCACCAAAAAAATGTGAAAATAAAATGTATTCACACCTGTAAGGAGCTTCGACCTGGATGACGCCTCGTATGCTATCGGCAACTCCGCGCATCATATCATAAGCGATCCAGAATAAAATTAAAGGCGCCCAGTCAATTAAAAAACGGCGTGATTTTTCCTTGCCCAGGGAAAGAGTCACAATCAGAAGGGCTAAAAAGGCATGATCCGGTCTGAATTTGGTAACCTGGTTGATTATAATAAAAAAGAGAATAACCAGAATTAAAACAACAACCGGGAATTTTTTCTCTTCCCTATTAAATAAGTTCAGGTTTAACAATAATTTTCCTTTTCCACGAAATTAAAATCTTAATAAGCTGTTAATATAGGGTTTGGTTTTGATTGTGGCAATAATAAAAATTATTGAAGGATAGAGGCGCAACACCTCAGTTAGGGGGTGAAGATGAAACACAAATTTCACCAATTGAATCTGTGGCGTCTATGGTGGTGTCAGGAGTTACCTCCTGACGCAAGATATGGCTGTTAAGCTGTCAGGGTGAAAACACCTGAAAGCAGGTAGCGAGATTAAAAGCTTACCCCAAATTGATTATATTCTCACCCGGATGGTCCAGGGCGATAAGAAGCAAGAGATAATCCCTCAGATGTCGGGTTATCAGGAAATTGTGCCTTACGTGCTGATAGCCGTTTTCTCCCAGCCTTCTGGCTAAATCCGGATTGTTCAAAAGATATCTGATTTTATAGGCTGCTCCCTCGACAGAGTGAACTAAGAGCCCGGTGTAGTTATGTATCACCTGCAGAGGAATGCCACCTACGGCTGAAGCTACCACCGGCTTTTTCTTCCATAAAGCCTCAGTCACAGTTAAAGCAAATCCCTCTTTCAAAGATTTCTGCAGGATAATAGTTGAAGCTCTCTGAAGTATATTAACATCCAAATCCGAGTTTGGGGGAAGCTCTATTATGTGAATATCCGGGTCTCCTTCAGCTTGGGATAAAACCTGGGGTAGAATCTCCACTGACTCCGGGTCATCTGTGGCAGTTCCTCCAGCCAAGATCAGCTGGCAGTCAGTAGTTTTTTTCACCAGCCTGTATGTATGGATTACTCCCAAGGGGTCCTTGAGCTTATCGAATCTGGAGACCTGGGTGATGATTGGACGTTCCGGATTGATCTTATATTTTTTTAAGGTATTCTCAATCTCCCTGGGTCGCACTTCTCTGTTCTTCGGACTCAAAGGGTCGATGGAAGGAGGTATTTGATATTGTGGAATTTTCAGCATGCGGGCAAAATTGGGAGCAGAGAAAATAGAGACATCGTACATCTCCACATAATTTTTAAGAAAGTTCCAAACCGATTCTAAAGGAGAAGAGATGTCAATATGACAGCGCCAGATCCACCTGGTCCTATGTTTATCTTTCTCCTCTATCAGAGCTATGGGCTGGGGGTCATGAATAAAAACGTAATCCTCATCGAAACTCATACTCCGAGCATTGTTTTGATTAACCTCCAGGAATTTTTTTTCCATCTCCTGAGTTAAGGGCTCCTCTTTGCCGTGCAGACTGTTGTGTATGGATTTAGTGATGTTAAAAAATTCACCATCACCTTTTATCACCTCCCAGAAGGTTTGAATCCCCAATTCATTCATCAGAGGAACAAAACGGTAGAGTATCTCAGCCACTCCACCACCCACAGAGGTGGAATTAATCATCTTCACCCTTTTGCCGGAGAGCCTTTCAGCTATCCTGTATATGGTTTCCAGATGTTCTTTTCCGATTATCTTCTGGTAATCTGAAATGCTCGCCTGCATTGTACTTATTCTCCTCCCATTAATCTATGGAAGCTGGATTTAAAACGATTGAAGGGTTTCTTCCCCTGTAGGAATTCTCCTATTCCGCTGTTGGTGGTGTAACTGGATAGCTTTTGTTTTACCCTTTCCCTGTAACTTTCCCGGGCAAGAATTTTCAGGAGCCTATCTTTGGTCTGTTCTAAGGGATAAAAATAAGGGTCCAGGTCTTCAATCGCCTGAGCCAATGACTCTTTGTCGAAGTTCTCTCGGATCCATCTGGAAAAATCGTTGGTTTCTCCTGTAACTCTCAGGCGAGATTCCATCAGATGGAAATAAAGAGAGTAAAGGTCTACCTTTTCCAGACATCTTCTGAATTCCGCCAGGCTATCTGCTTGGTAGGGCGTGGTGATAACCACACTGATTGTGCGGCGAAAGTGAAATTCCATTCCAGGCTGGACATCTCTTGTGCTGGAGGTCTTATCCAGATAATCCAGAATCAGCTCTACGATTTTCTCCCTTAGTGAGCGTATGGTTGGGAAATTTCTCAGATCCAGGATAGCTAGTTTCTCACCCAGTACTTTTTCCTGCAGGACCTCTGCTACCCAGTAGGCAAAATCTGAAGGATACTCCTGGGATAAAAAGTGATGTTCTCTCACGTAATGATGAGTGTGAAAATAGATGGAAGAGCCGTCTATCTCCTCTATTATCGTTTTAAGCTCCTTCAAATTTTTTGCCTTCTGTCCGGTGAGCTCAACCAGGGGGACAGAGGTATAGAATTTAAAGGGAGCTACTCTTTTTGCTTTTGCCATCTTTATTTCTCTTCCTCTTCCTTTCTGAACAACTCCACCACTATATCCTTAGCGATATCCTTACAACCCAAGCCGAAGGCTAAGGCTAAAGCCAGGGAAAACGCCCCAGCCAGTATCAGAGTTAAATTAACCATCAGGTGAGCAGCCAATCCCAGTTGTTCTATAGCCAAAACTATCACAAAAGCTAAGGTTAACCATCTTATTCCCCTTACCCACATCAATGGATGCTTGACCTTGGAATTCAAGAGAAGGGTGTGAGCTATTTCTCCGGCAATCAAAACCAAGACCAGTCCTATAATCAAAACCATTATGGCGGTGAATATACGAGGAAGTATCTCCAGAATCCTGCTCAGCACCAGAGTGCCGATGTTCAAGCCCAGTACCTCCAGCACCACGATCAGAAGGATTAAGATCAGAAACCAGTATAACAGATTTCCTGTCAACTCCTTTGACTTCGCCCTGTCCTTCTCCCGTAAATCATCCGCTGTACCCCTTTTTAGTAATCGGTCGAATCTGAAAAGTTCTAAAACCCTGATCACTATAATACGCATTAACCTGGCTAAAAACCAGCCCAGGATCAAAAGTATTAAAGCTAAGATCAAAGTGGGAAGAAAATCAGCTATGGTTGTAAGGATTTCAACTATTCCTTCATAAAGTTGACTAAGGCTTTCAGGCATTTTCTCCTCCTGTTAAAAATTACATATTCAGTTTTTTATACTCCTTCTTCAAATCCGAAATAAATGACTTGTATCTTGAAGGTTTCTTATTTTTCGATAGGTTTAATTCTTTCCTTAACCAGGTTAAAAATAAGTGAACCTCATTTGAATTTTCTAAATAATAACGAGCTTCTGAACTTCTCCCGCCTTTAGCGAGTAATATGCTGAATCCCCTTCTCAGATTTATAAGCTTGAATGCATCTTCGTCCGTCAGATCATCGCCGAAATAAAAATAAAGGGAGGAGGAGTTCCTTTTACCGTCATAAAGGCGAATTATCTTATCTGTGGCCCAGCCTTTATTCCTTCTGGTTTTTGGTTTAATCTCCAGGACCTTTTTGCCATCTCTTAATTCATACTTTTTTCTAAAAGGGGAGATGACTGAACTTACTATTTTCCTCAGCTCCGGCAGGATCTTGCTTTTTGCCAGGCGATAATGAATGCTGGCAGTTAGTCCTTTGTTTTCCACTAAGATGCCAGAGTATGCTTTTGTGCTTCTCTTGATTTTCTGACAGAAAAGGGCTATGTTCTTTTTTATCTCCCCGGCAGGGGAAATCTCCTCCCGCAAGGACCCGGTCTGTATCTCCAACCCGTGATTTCCTACATAGTTTATATGAGCTAAGTTTATCAACCTGTGGATTTCATCTAAGGCACGACCGCTTACTATGGTCAATACTATCCGAGGAGAGGAAGAGAGGCTTATTATATTGTTTCTTGCCGCAGGTGAAAGTAAAGCCATCTCAGGCTTTTTTCTTATGGGAGTCAGGGTTCCATCATAATCTAAAAAGAGGAAGATATTTCGGGCTGTTTTGACTTTTTCCCCCAATCCCTGTATGAATTCCCTTTCCAGGAAGTAACGCATAAGTCGAGCTGATTACAATTTTATCAAGTCGCTGATGATCTTCTCTGCCCAGTGATAGACGGTATTGTTTGAGACGACCTCTCTCATTTTTTCCATACGTGACCTTTTCTCATCTTTTTTCATCTCTACTGCCTCTTTGATAGCTTCAGCAAATTTTTCCGCATCATAGGGATTGACCAGTAAAGCCTGCTCCAGTTCCCGGGCAGAGCCGGTGAAGCAGCTCAAGATTAAAACCCCGTTCAATTCTGTCTTGGAAGAGATATATTCTTTAGCCACCAAGTTCATTCCATCGTGCAGGGAGCTGACTATACAGAAATCCGCCATCTTATAGAAAGGGATTATCTCTCTGAAATCGTGGTGTTTTTTGATATAGATTATGGGAGACCAGTGACTTTGAGAATATTTCCAGTTTATATCCTCAACCATTTTCTCGATCTGATCGATCATATCCTGGTATACCTCTAAATGAACCCTGCTGGGAACAGCGATCTGAATGAAGGTAAGTTTACCCTGATATTGAGGATACTTTTCCAGAAACCGGTCTAAGGCCTTGAGCCTCTCTGGAATACCTTTGGTATAGTCGATCCGATCAATGCCGATTCCGATGATATAGTCCTTGAGTCGATAATATTTTTTTAACTCCTGTATTTGACCCTCGGTCTGGAAGTCGTTAGCGGCTGAAGAAATTTTCTGGTAGTCTACACTGATGGGGTAGGACTTGATCAGACAGCTTTTCTCTCCGCGTACTACAGCCCATTTCTCATAATCTATCTTTGCCTCCAGTTCCAGGGCTACGGTCTTCAGAAAATTATCCGCATGATATGACAGATGGAAACCCAGGGAGTCATTGGATAAAAGACCCTCTAATAGTTCTATCTTCCAGGGGCAGATGCGGAAGATCTCCGGATTGGGCCAGGGGATGTGCCAGAAGAGAATAGTTGTAAGGTTAGGGTCCAGCTCCTTTATATATCGAGCACACAGAGCCAGATGATAATCCTGCAAGAAGACTAACCCTTTTTCTCCTTTTACCTCCTCCACCACTGCCTGGGCAAAGAGCTGGTTTACCCTCTGGTAATAGTTCCAGTATGCTAATTCAAATTTAGGACGAATATAAGCTACGTGGCAAAGTGGCCACAAGACCTGATTGGAGAATCCATAGTAATATCCGTACTCTTCCTTTTTGGAAAGCCATATCCTTTTAAGAGTGTATTTAGGATCATCCGGAGGAACCATAACCTTTCCCTTCTCATCTGTAGTATCCATATCTGCATCGCCGCTACCATGAGCTACCCAGGTCCCCTGACTAAGGTTTGCTATTGGGTCTAAGGCAATAGTCAGCCCGCTGGCATAGCGTATATGGCGGATGGAATCACCTTCATAGAAATGCAGATAAGGCTCCCGATTAGACACTATGATGAATTTCGAGATGGAAAGCTTTTTCCGGATCAGGTCTATCAGGCTTTGATGAGAGGAAATATACATGTCGTTTTCCACTAAAGCTTTTTTAATAGCTACATCAGTAGCCTCTTTTATTTTACTGACGAACTTATTGAACTTTACAATAGGCCTCACCCTTTCGTCGTAACTTAGTTAATGATAAAAAAAAATCATCTGTTTGTCAACCTCAATCACGAAAAATTGTCTTTACGTCCAAGTTGTTGAACGGGATTTAATGATGCGTTTGGTGTTTTCCTGGCAAGAGAGTTTTTATGAAAATAAAAATGGTTATATAATCCATTAATCTTCCCGGATGACTTCTCCTGTCGACAAGCAGTTGAATCGAAAAAGTTTATGTAAAATGTACTTTACTTAAACCTTTAAATAAGATATTTTAATCCTCAAAAAATCTCATGACATCAGGAAATAAAGATATGTATGAACACTCAGGCTGAGTTAAAAAAAAAGCAGATAGACAAGGGCTTGAGAATCTCTATTTACGAAGGTTCTTTTGCGGCTGTATTTACTGCCCTGACCACAGGTCCTTTCCTGGCTGGTTATGCACTTTACCTGGGGGCGAACGATTTTCAGCTGGGACTGGTTGCGGCTTTCCCCTTTTTAGCCCAGGCTTTTCAACTACCCGGTGCACTGATAATCGAAAAGCTCAGGAGAAGAAAAAAATTCAACCTGTTGGGATCGCTTCTATTCCGCTCGATTTTTCTGATTTTCGTTTTCCTGCCTTTTTTCCCGGAAAACCAGCACGTCAAGATCGGGATATTTTTATTATTTCTTTCTATATCCTCGGCAGTGGCTAATCTGGTGGCAGTTGCCTGGCTCTCCTGGATGTCAGATTTAGTCCCGGAGGAGAACAGAGGCAGGTATTTCGGCATCAGGAATACCACCCTGGGATTTATAACTATGGGGTCGAATTTTGCAGGTGCCAAGCTGATAGATTATTTTAGAACCGATAGTGCCAGAATTAGTTATTACCTGCCAGATTTCATATCAGGTTTTCTGAAGGAGAATCCAGCAGGCTTTGCCTTTTCTCTGATATTCCTTTTAGCCGTGCTCTCAGCCTTGATGGCGGCATTCTTTTTGAGCCACCAGCCAGAGCCGAAGATGTTATCCCATCAAAAGGTAAGTTTAACAGATGCCCTTCGAATCCCCCTCTCGGATAAAAATTTCAGAACTCTGATTTATTTTTTTATTTACTGGTCTTTAGTTACCGGCATCTCCGCACCTTTCTGGACACCGCATATGCTGAAGAACCTTCACCTGGATTTCTATCTGATATCACTTTTCTCCATCCTGGCCGGGGTGGTAGGGCTTTTTATGCAGCCGCTATGGGGGAAGGCTATTGATAAATATGGCAACAAACCGGTGCTGACCTTCAATGTGGTTTTTATTTTTCTCATACCTTTTTTATGGCTTTTTGTTACACCCCAGAATATTTTCCCTTTGTGGATCGATGCGGTTATGGGAGGAATTTTCTGGTCTGGTTTTACCCTTGCCTCTTTTAACGTGGTCATAGCGCTCTCTCCCCAGCAGGGAAGAAGCTATTATCTGGCTACCATTGCAGCCACCAACGGAGTGGTTCTGTTTATATCCGCAGCTTTAGGAGGGATCATAGCTCAACAGTTAGGCTGGTTCAGATTGGTTTTCAAAGGCCAGGTCTTTCTGAACTTTCATATACTCTTTGTTCTTTCAGGAGCAGGCAGGATCTTCGGGCTCCTGTTTTTGAAGAAGCTGAAAGAGCACAAGAGCAGACCAACCCAGGAGATGGTTCAGGAGATGGGTTATCTCTTCTTCAACCGCCTTCCCCTGGGAAAGGGAACCTGGACCTTGGTAACCTGGGCAATTTCGGCTTTTGGAGTAAAGAAAAAAATAACAGGAGGTAAGAACTTATGATTCAGTGGATTATGATATTTGCAGCAATCCTTTTGAATGTCTGCGGGCATATATTCTTAAAAGCGGGGATGAATAAGGTCGGAGCAATAGACCCGCAGCTGCTTATACTGGATTTCAACAAGGTTTTTTTCAGCTCTCCTTTTGTAATTCTGGGCATCTCCTCTTACGTTGCCAGCGTGGCATTATATATGGTGGTTTTATCCAGAACCTATCTATCCTTTGCTTATCCGTTGATGATGAGCACAGGTTATGCACTGATAGTTCTTTTCTCCTGGCAGGTTTTTAAAGAGCCATTTTCTATGTATAAATGGGCTGGCGTGGGTTTGATTTTCATCGGGGTATTGCTTATAGGAAAATAATGATTATAAAAAATTGGGATTTTAGCTGTTACATTTGAACTTTTTTTAGTTTTTGTATAAAAAAAGGACAATGCCTATAACTTTTTCAGAAATATATGCTTGGGGAATTTTTTTCACAGACAGGTTGAAAAATGTTCAAACTTTTCTAAATAAGATACGTTAATAAACTTGAGGTGGGAGAAATTTAAAAAGGTTAGTTAAAATTTAACTTTTTATCTGTTAAAGGCTTGCGCTTGACAGGGAAGTCTGAAAATAGACTGCCGATTGAAGGGCATAATAATTGCCATATTATTTTTGGTTTTCGACTTATGGCTTCAATCGGTTTTCTTTTTAAGGGGAGAAAAATTTGAGAGGAGAGTTCAACAAGACCCGGATAAAAAGAGAAGCAATCTTATCCTTTTCATCTTTTGTTTTTATCCTGCTGTTTTTAATTTTCCCCGTTCAATCCTCGTGGGGGATTCTTAGTGTGGGAGAGAGGGGTACAACTGGTGCAAATTTTTTGAAAATCGGGGTTGGAGCCAGAGCATCGGGTATGGGTGGAGCTTTTGTAGGCGTTGCAGATGATGCTACTTCCATTTACTGGAATACAGCAGGCCTTTCTCAACTTGAGCGGCAGGAGATTGTTTTCGTACATAACCAGTGGTATCAGGATGTAAAATACGAATATTTTGGCTACTCACTGCCCGTTAAAGCAAAAAGCACACTTGGTTTTTCCATTACTTATCTAAACCTGGGTGATTTTCAAGGGTATGATGATTCGGATAATCTTACTTCTGGTTTCTCGGCTTATGGTGCGGTTCTGGGTCTGGCATATGCACATAAAGTCTCTTCTTCTGTGTCGTTTGGTTTAGGATTAAAGTGGATCCAGGAGAAGCTGGAGGAGGAAAAAGCAGCAAGCCTGGCTCTGGATTTTGGATTTATCTATAAGCCCGGAAGGTTTTCACTGGGTATGACATATACCAATCTGGGCAGTTCAATGAAATTCATCCGGGAAAAGGAACCTCTTCCCAGCGAACTGACTATAGGGATTGGTTATAAGCTTTTTCAGGACAGGGTCAGCCTGGCATGGGACCTGAACTTTCCCCGGGACGATAAAATGGTTTTAAAGCAGGGATTGGAATACGGGTATGAGGAATCGATTTTTTTACGTATGGGATATGAATATAAAACATCAGCCCAGAACCTTTCAGGGACTGGTTTTTCCTTAGGAGGTGGTTTTAGATTCTCGGATTGGGAGGTAGATTATACTTATTCGCCAAACCAGAACTTGGGTGATTCTCACCGGATCTCCTTATCTTACAGGTTTGGGTCAATAAGAGTTTTTTAAGTTTCTCCTCTCTATTCTCCCAGCAGTAAAGGAGGGCTTCCTTAAAAAGGTAAGCCCTCCTTTTTTTATGAGGAATAGCTGGAGTGCAAGAGCTTGCTCTTGCATTCATCCTTTAATAAAATCCCATCTTGGGGACAATGTGAGGGCTACTATTTCATAATATCGGATCCGCCTGATAATACCTGCCCAAACTCGGCTCGTAATACCTGTGCCAGTTGTAGTAAAGATTCACTCCTTTTTCATGTAACTACTTAAAGGATTTTCGCACATACTGGTTTAGTTATAATAAATTTACTGTAAAAACTCAACAAAATAAAACATTTACGTTCATCAAGTATATTTGTGATTGTAGTATCTTTGATTTATGGCTCTACAACTTCTTCTAATAATTAAATATCTTAAAAATTGAGAGCAAACTAAATATTACAAAAACAATACCGCCCAATAAAAATATAATCCTAAATGTCTTCTCATCAGTACGAAGACCAGTATATTTAGAATGCCATTCAACTGCATTAGCAGCGTTTTGCTTATAAAATATTGCCATGTATAAGCCAAGAATTACTACTATAACTTTAAACAAAGTTACCAATATTTCTTTATTCATTTTTATTACTGCTTTTTGTATTTATATTCATTTTTTTCTATCAGTGGTCCAAAAAATGGTCCCCAGATATAATATAAAGAAATAGTTATCCCTGGAGATACTCCACCTGCTTCCCAAAACCCTCTTGGTGCTTCACCTATGCTTGTTCCTATTTGACCTCCTACTGGAAAAGGTATGGGTGGAATAACAACTCCTGCTTGAACTCCAAAAGTCCATCCTGGAGTTAGGTCCATAGGAGAAAAAGTCACAGCAGAACCAGCAGCGGGGAATAGTATCGCACCTCCAACATAGGGATACCACCCTTCTGGAGCAAAGCCAACTCCACCAGTTAAACCTAAGACGCCATATAATGCAACTGAAACATTTATGTCAAAATACTGAAGACCTAAAGGATCAGTATGTGTAAAAGGATTATTGTCCACATAGGAATAAGAATTCGGACCCCCTGTAACCCATAGTGAATACCTTGAAAAGGCTCTATTGTCGAATGCGTAAAGATATTTATCCTTTCCCCATGAGACCAATCTAAGATTTTTAAACAGGATATTTCTCTTGAAATCTTGGGAGCTTACCGGATCCGCCTGATAATACCTGCCCAGGTTTGGGTTATAATACCTGTGCCAGTTATAATACAAATCCGTCTCCTCGTCGTGATACTGCCCGGGGAATCTTAGAAAAAAACGTTGCTTTTACTCAACTTTTTCTTTCTCAAGCTTTACATCCATGTAATACTCAGATTCAGTCTCCTTGATGTTTATTACTTCTTTATAAGTTTGGTAACCATCTTTTTTTATTTCAATTACGTGAGAGCCATGTGGTAACCATATCCCATAATGTGATCCATAACCCCCTAATGGTTTCATTTTTCCGGAATAACTACCGTTAATATAAACGTCAGCACCTCTTGTTTCTTCCTTGCCATCAATTTGCAGATCGAATTTCCCTTTCGCGCAATTGAAGAGAAACAAAGAAATATATAGAATGGTGAGACAAACTATAGTTTTTCTTTTCATATCTAATACCTCTTTATCTTTTCAAAAGAAAGATTAAATCTTGTGATTTAAGTTTATCACGACAACATTTATCGCAATCTGTGTATTTGCAATTTTGACCATCAAGATATATTTTCCTTGCACAATCTCTTCCTTCCGCATTATTAAATAAATCTATTCTTGATGGCCACATATCGCTAAAATAAGGGATTGTGAAATAAGGGAAAGTATTACTACCCCTCAAAAATTCATGTCCTGTACCAGCCAGAAGAGCTGTTGACCAACCACATTGTTGAGTCATTTCACAATTCCAAAGGCAATGTAAATACGCATTCCATGGTGTATTATCTCTACGAAAAGTCTGTAATCCAGAAAAGCTCGACCTCTGAATTGATTCTTCTCGTACTCTGAGCGCACATCTGTAATCAAATATCGGATAACCATAAGAACCGTGCCCGAAGATTTGTAAGCCTTTAGGGTCGACCCATCTTTGGGGATTATTATCGACATAAATATAAAGATTTATCCCACCAAATAAGCCTATCGGATCCGCCTGATAATACCTGCCCAAATTCGGCTCGTAATACCTGTGCCAGTTGTAATACAAATCCGTCTCCTCATCGTGATACTGCCCGGGGAATCTTACCTCATTGGAAGCTGAGTCTGCAAGCTCACTGTAAAGCTTGCCAAAAGGCAGGTAATTTGTTCCCCAGCGGAGTTGCCGGTTTGTTCCAGTCAAGACCAGGGGCGTGCCCAGATGGTCTAAATGGTAGTAATAGACCTTATCCGAATCAGGAGGTATGGGCGGCGGTCCGCCGCCTTCCGATTCTATTCCTTCGTCCTCTCCGCCTGCAGCCTCCGCTCCCCCGCCGCCGCCTTTGGGGACGATCTTGGCTATTAGCTTGCCATTTGCCCAGACATAATCACACACGAGATTACCCTCGATATCCCTCTCGCCGATCAAGTTGCCCCACTGGTCGTACAGGAAGATAAAATGGTCAGTGGCATAGTCGGTTCTTATCCTCTTGCTCTCCCCGTCTAACCAAGAGTTCTATTCTCAAATATATTTACTTTCTCTAATTCTGCATTTTCGTATAATTCCAGACTCAATTCATAAAAAACTTTCTTTATCTCTATTGAGAGACCTTCAGGGGAATGGATATTACTATCTATTATTAAACCAGAAAAATCATGACTTGTCTCTATGCTTACTTTCACTAATTGCATTATAGAGTGCTGTTCTTTCTGCCAATCTCTATAGTTTTTAGTTTTAAAAACTGTAGCAAAAATGCCAGGGGTCTTCTTTTTAAGAAGAGAATGCACTATTTTTTCATCCTTTTTATCTACTAATCTGAGTATGCTATCTCTTTTTGTCGGTTCCCCTTCAATTTTCAGCATAACGAGGTTCTTATTATTATAAAGGCATTTGGATAATCTGTCTCTAACGTCAAAAATACGTTTTCCATCTATAGATGTAAAGCCTATCAAACACTTTGTTGTTTTGTTTTTACTCCAGCAGAAAAACATATTGTTCTTAAAACTGAGAGCCATATTACCTCCAAAATTTTCATTTTATTTCACCGGCCACCAATGCCATTTTGCAATATAAGATCTTTTAAACAAAATTCCGATATGTTTTCCATATTTTAAATGTTTACCATAATGAATAATATTGTAGCCTCCTGGAAGATCAAAACCTATATGGGTGGGCTCCATACCTGGGCCACCCACTTTCACTACCGAACAGCCCATTGTAACCAACATCCACGCAGTTTTCTGCCATGTTTCAGATGTCCACAGTGCGGAGAAGAATCCTCCGGCGAAAGCGCCCACCTTGCCATACCAAGGTACATCTGGATTAATCCATAAATCTGCATAATACTGGAGAGCTTCCTCACCAAAACCTGTGCCATAATAATAACCTTGTTCAAGTTTCTCCCACCAATTTATATCAGCGCACTTATCTTTTTCCTCGCATTGTAGCCCAAATGGATCTGTCAAGCTAATTGGATTATTCTCCACATAACAATACAAGTTTATTCCACCTCTTTGTCCTATCGGATCCGCCTGATAATACCTGCCCAGGCTTGGATTGTAATACCTGTGCCAGTTGTAATAAAGCGGTATTTTGATCGTGATATTGACTGGAGGACCTTATAGCAATTGAAACTGAGACGGATAGTTCGATATAAATATTCACAAAGATAAAATAAATGATCATAAAATTTTCCTTGATGACGAAATTTTCTTTCTACTGATGCGAATTTTTCCGCTTATATAAACTTGAAAATTGATAGTAGACCAAATATGATACCAATAATACCACCTCCAAGGAATGCAATTCGACATACCTTTTCACTAACACGAACAACAGGAAATTTGGAATAAAAGTTGACTGTTTTAGTTGCAAGTTTCTTATAAGATATTACAAACCATACACCCAGTACCACAATAATTAGATTGGATATTATCTCCACTTTATTTTTACTCCCTCTTTATATTATTTTTTGCATTTATCTTCCTCTTTTTCTATCCATGGCCATAACCATGGTTCCCAGATATGGTATATTGTTATAGACGCGCCGGGTGTTACTACTCCAAATTCTCTAAAGCTGCTTGCTTTCTCATCAAAGCTCCAACCAACTTGAAATCCTGCCCAGTAGCCTATCTGATATCCCATTGTCCATCCTGGTATTGGATCATCAGGAGAATATGTAACAGCAATCCCCGCGGGTGTCATGACTCCAAAACCAACATAGGGATATATTCCTTTTGAGCCAATAATAACCCCTCCAGTAATACCACCTACCCATCCAATGGAACCATTTATGTCAATATACCAAAGTCCTAAGGGATCAATACGTGTAAAAGGATTATTGTCAACATAGGAATAAGAATTCGGACCCCCTGTAACCCATAGTGAATACCTGGAAAGAGCTCTATTTTCGAAAACATATAGATATTTATCCTTTCCCCATGAGACCAATCTAAGATTTTTAAACAGGATATTTCTCTTGAAATCTTGGGAACTCACTGGATCCGCCTGATAATATCTCCCCAAACTCGGCTCGTAATACCTGTGCCAGTTGTAATACAAATCCGTCTCCTCGTCGTGATACTGCCCGGGGAATTTTATCTCGTTGCTCGCTGCCTGCACGAACTGGCTGTATACCTTGCCAAAGGGAAGGTATTCCGCAGACCACTGCCTGCTCTTCGCCGCACTCGTCAATACCAGAGGCGTGCCCAGATGGTCTAAATGATAATAGTACACTTCATCCGAATCGGGAGGTATGTGAGGCGGTAGTCCTCCTAACTCCATCCCTCCAGGCTCATATTTTTTGGTGATCCTGGCGATCAGCTTGCCATTCGCCCAGACGTAATCACATTCGAAATTACCCAGAGTATCCATCTCGCTTATCAGGTTACCCCACTGGTCATACAGATAAATGGTATTGCT
>JAOUFL010000208.1 GCA_029858245.1 Candidatus Zixiibacteriota bacterium | reverse complement strand
CATTCTCCGCTACAGAGACTTCACCCTGCTCAATTACCTTTACGATAGATTCCTTGGGAATATCTCTTCCACCCAGGCCCGCTATAAATCCTGAGACCTTTGGTTGATTCGGCTTACCATATAAGGCTGCCTTAATATCATCATACAACATCCCGGATGCTCCCAGGGATATGGCCTTCTCCATCACGATAACATTCTTAACTTTTTTCAGAGCATCATAGACTGCTTTTTTGGGAAATGGCCTGTATGACCTGATTTTTAGGACTCCAACCTTTTTACCTTTATCCCTCAGTTCATCCACAACTTCTTTTATTGTTCCCACCACTGAACCCATTGAAACAATTGCCGTTTCTGCTCCATCCAATCTATAATTTTCGATTAAACCACCTGAATATCTGCCAAAGGTTTTTTTGAACTTATCCGCTACTTCCTCGATCATGTCTGAGGAAGCTTCAATTGCTCTTTGAAGTCTATACCTTGATTCAAGATACCAATCCGGCTCAGCCAAAATCCCGAAAGTCAAAGGATTTTTGGTTGTCAGATACAACTCCGGTTTGTAAGGAGGTAAAAATTCATCTGCCATCTTCTGATCTATCAGATCAACTGGTTCAAAAGCATGAGTTAAGATAAACCCATCCATATTGACCATCACCGGAAGCATTATCTCCGGATGCTCCCCGATCTTGAAAGCCTGTAACTGCATATCTGCCGCTTCCTGATTATCTTCAGCAAAAAGCAAGATCCAGCCAGCATCCCTGACAGTCATCGTATCCTGATGGTCGTTCCATATATTGATCGGAGCAGAAATCGCTCGATTAGCACAGGTGATAGAAACCGGCAATCTTAATCCTGCAATGTTAAACAACACCTCAGCCATCAACAGAAGACCCTGAGCGGTAGTAGTTGAATATGCTCTGGCACCTGTAGCTGAAGCACCTAATATCACTGAAGCTGCACCAAATTCACTCTCCACATTTATAAACTGGGATTCCAGTTCCCCATCTGCCACAAACTGGGATAGATTCTCCACTATATGAGTCTGGGGAGTTATAGGGTAAGCTGAGATCACATGAGGTCGGCAAACTTTAACTGCTTCTGCCACCGCCATAGATCCTTCGATTACTTTTCTCATCTTATTTAACCTCCACGATCATCTCGATATCTTTAACCGGGCATTCTTCAGCGCATATCCCGCACCCTTTGCAATAATCTAAGTCTGCCCAGTATTTATTGTTAGCGCCAAAGATTACTCCATCCGGACAAACTGCCACACAGATGCGGCAGTCATTGCATTTTACCTGCTTGAAAATTGGTCTCTTGGTTCTCCAGGCGCCGGTCTTGTACCCTTTGCTTGAGCCTGGTTTGGAAACTGTTCCTTCTGGTTTAGGCATTTTTGGCTCCTTTCATTATTCCATAAGCTTTTTCAACTGCCGCTATATTTTTCTTTCCTAACTCTCCCGGAAACCGTTCCATTACACTTTTTTTAATAGCTTCAAGTGATATAAGCCCGGTCGCGCCTGCAAAAGCTCCCATTAAGGTGGTATTCTGAATTGGCCTGCCTAAGATCTCCATGGCAATTTTTGAAGCCGGGATAGTTAAAACCTTCGCTTTAGCCTTTAAGCCTAATTCCTCTGGTTTCTTCTCGCTGTCTACGATAACCAGTCCATTTTCCTTAAGACCCTTTAGCAGGTCAACCGCACCTATGAGTGTGTAGTCCTGAATAATCAGAAAATCCGGCTCGTACACCTGGTTTCTGGATCTGACTTTGTGGTCCGCAATTCTCACAAAAGACTGAACCGGAGCACCCATTCTCTCGCTGGTAAAGGTAGGAAAAGCTTGCGCATATTTACCGTCTGTAAAAGCGGCTACAGCTAAAAGCTCAGCTGCAGTAACCACACCCTGTCCGCCTCTACCATGTATCCTAATCTCTTTTAACATATACCTCCTTTAAAGAAATCAATTAAGATTATACGCTTTTTATACTCTTCAATTTGTCTTATTTCTCTGTTTTTAATACTTTAGATTAATCCTGTAAGCATTTTTAGTTGTATTATTATGCCCCTTGACTTGTGAGCCTTTAAATTTTAAATCTTTTCTAACCATTATGTATCTTTTTACATTTTTGGTAAGGTGATCTTCTTCTGTGCTTGATATTTCCCCTTCTTGTCCTTATAAGAGATTTCGCACTCTTCATCTGCCTCCAGAAAGATAATCTGGGCAATCCCCTCATTCGCATATATTTTAGCCGGGAGAGGAGTGGTATTGGAGATCTCCAGGGTAGCATATCCTTCCCATTCCGGCTCAAAGGGGGTGACGTTCACTATGATTCCGCAGCGGGCATATGTTGATTTCCCCACACAGATAGTCAAGATGTTTCTGGGGATTTTGAAATACTCCACTGTCCGCGCCAGGGTAAATGAATTAGGAGGAATCATGCAATAATCGCTTTTAATATCGACTAATGATCTCGGATCAAATCTTTTCGGGTCGACTATGGTTGTGAAAATATTGGTAAAAACTTTGAATTCATCAGCTACCCTCATGTCATATCCATAAGACGATAAACCATAGGAGATCTTCTTTCTGGAAAGACAGCGCTCGGAAAATGGTTTTATCATCTCATACTTTAAAGCCATTATCTTTATCCATTTATCAGATTTGATAGGCAAAAAAATATCCCTCTTCTTTTTAATTTTCTACAGATGAATTAAAATCTAAGAATCTATTTATTTATTCAGGAAGAAATAATGTCTGCCAGGGTTTTGTTATCTAAAAGTGCAGTGACGTAATCCTGAGCTTTACCCCACATTTTTCTTAAAGGACAGTAATTCTTTCTTACGCATGATTCAGAGTCATTCATACATCTGGTTAGCTGCATCGGACCCTGCACGCTTTCCAATATGTCCTTGATTGTGATTTCATCCGCTGGTTTAGCCATCGAGAATCCACCTTTTGCGCCACGATGTGATTTAACCAGGCCGGATCTGGTATAGCTCTGAAATATCTTGGCTAAGAATTTCTCCGGAATATTCTCGTTCTCGGATATTTCTGAGAGACGAACCACCTTTTTATCAGGATGTTTGGCTAGATATAAAATACCTAAAAAGCCGTAGTCTCCTGCTTTTGTTAGTTCCATAATACCTACCTTTTTAGGTTAAAAGGATTTTAATAGTCTTCTTCCTTTCTATTATAATAAGTTTTTTTCTTAAGTCAATGATAATCTTAGAAAATATGTTACTACTTTCACAATCAAATCAAGACATATTTACTCTTAAACCTTTAAGATCAAAAAGTTGTGGAATAAATGTACAATGTATACTATTAAAATACATATCAACCTGTTACTTATTGTAATCCCTTAAGAATTGTAAAAATAAACGCACTCCAAATCCAATAGGTCCCTTGGTTATATAAGGTTTTCCCTTTTCCTCCCAATCCATTCCCGCAATATCCAGATGAGCCCATGGGGTTTTTCCTACAAATTTCTTCAATAAAGCTGCTGCGGTGATGGTTCCTGCAGGTCTGCCGCCAATATTCTTCATATCTGCTAAATCGCTTTTTATCTGCTCGTCATATTCCTCATCCAGAGGTAGCTCCCAAACCTTTTCTCCGGTTTTCTGGGCTGACCTTTTAACTTTATCAATCAATCTTGGGTCATTGCCTAAAAGCCCGGCACATACATGTCCCAGGGCTATAACACAGGCACCAGTTAATGTTGCAATATCTATGATTGCCTTAGGCTCATATTTCTGAGCATAAGCTAAGGCATCTGCTAAGATTAACCGGCCCTCTGCATCAGTGG
>JAOUFL010000207.1 GCA_029858245.1 Candidatus Zixiibacteriota bacterium | reverse complement strand
AAAAGGGAGTCAGAGAGAGGGGAAGATATTTGGACAAGTAAGGGATGAGGATTCAAAGCTACCTTTACCCTTTGCCACGGTCATAGCTTATTCAGAGTCCGGCTTTGAACAGATTGCATTAACAGACGAAGAGGGGAAGTATGTTCTGGAAGATCTCCCTATAACGCCTTTTAAGGTTCTGGCTGACCATTCAGGTTATATCTCTGAATATTTTAACGATGAGATCCTGGAAGAAAATGCCTTAGAAGTGATACCTACCAGCTCTAATGTTGATTTTACTCTGGAACAAGCACAAGAGGGTTTTCTAAATCTGGGCGGGCAGATTAGTTCGGAAGGATACCCGATCAGCAATGCTTCTGTATATGCTTTTCTGGAGTCAGGTGAGGTAGTAGCATCCGCCATCAGTGATTCGGAAGGTAAATATGTTATAGAAAATCTAATGCCAGGAGAATACTTTCTTTTAACCACTTCTACCAATGGTAATAAGCAGGGACCAAGCGTAAAACTTAAATTCAAAGACTTCTGCGGAGCTGATATAAATATTGGCAGATCAGGAGTTAAAGATGACAATAATGTCACTCTTCCCAAAAATATCTCTTTAAACCAGAACTACCCTAATCCTTTCAATCCTGTTACGGTTATATCTTTTAGTTTAAAGGATAATACTGCAGGACTGAATAATCCTGTTCAGACCTCTCTGGTTATATATGATGTCCTGGGAAGAAAAGTGCGGACTCTTTTAAATGCTGAAATGTCTCCGGGAGATTATGAGCTGATATGGGACGGGAAAAACGATAAATATGGAATAGTTAGTTCGGGAATATATTTTTACAGGTTAGTATACGGGGATTATTCTGAGACAAGAGAGATGATCAGATTGAAATAGCGGAAAGCAATCAGAATATAATCACCTGTATTTTAATAGGCTCGGATTGATTTTGAAGAAAACTCTATACCCTGGCGTGCTTTTAAATTGTCCCTCTTGAGTTTCTCCAGATCTATTTTCTTTTTCTCCCAGGCTTTAAGAAAGATCAGGGTGATCTCAGGGTCAAACTGACTTTGCGAACAATCCTGCAGCTCTTTTAAGGCGTCACGCATTCCTCTTTTTTTACGGTATGGTCTGTCACTGCAGATCGCATCGAAAGTATCTACCACTGCTAAAAGCCTCCCCTGGATAGGTATTTTATCTTTTTTCAATCCAAAAGGATATCCACTACCATCAAATCTCTCATGATGATAAAGTATGTAAGGCAGAGATGGTACTAAAAAGGTTATGCCTTCTAAAATCCTGGCTCCCTGAGTCGGATGGGTCTTCATCACTTCGAACTCTTCCTGAGTAAGTATCCCGGGTTTGTTTAAAATATTATCAGGTACTCCAATTTTGCCAATATCGTGTAGTATCCCTCCTACTTTAACCTCCCAGATATTTTCTCTGGTCCAGCCCAGCTCCCGGGCAATTATCTCCGCCATATACCAAACCCTTTCAGTATGACCCCGCGTATAAATATCCCTTGCCTCCACTGCATTAGCCAGAGCTGTTAACACGTCAAGGTAAGCCTGTTCCAGACTCTCGTAAAGCTTTGAGTTCTCGATGGCTGATGCTGCCTTGCTGGCTATTATGGAAAGGGAATGTATCTGCCCGGTTGAGAAGTAACTGAGATTGTTTAACCTGATTAGATTTAAGACTCCAATAACTTTTCCTTTTGCCATAAGCGGATAGGAGATAAAGGCTCTGGTGTAACTATTTTCTTCGTGCAGCATCTTTTCTTTGTCTGTATTCAAAATCTTCGGCTGTCCATTTTTAATGACCCATTGAGGCAAAGGGTCATCCCCCCTGAGGAAATTGAGCTCTCTGGGATTTGTGCTCATCCCATAATAGGCTTTTAAAGATAGGTTTTTGCTCTTATTGTCAATCAGCAGAATAGAAGCCAAATATGCATTAAACTCCATGGACAACGTTTCCAGAATGAGCTGAAGAAGTGATTCGAGGTGAATGGTCGAACCCATAGCTTCACTTATCTTGTAAAGAGAAACCGTCTCTTTGAGATTGATATTTTCACGGTAGAGATTTTGTTTTTCAAGTGCTCTACGAACAGAAGCTCTTAATCCCTCCAGGGTGAAAGGCTTGCTCAGGTAATCATATGCACCCGACCTCAGAACTGAAACTGCATTCTCAATAGTGGGCTGGCCGGTCATTAAAATCACCACAATATCTGGATAGATCTCCAGTGAATATTTAAGGATATCTACTCCGGATTTATCTCCTATAATCAGGTCTGTGAGAACCAGGTCTATGGGATGGCTTTTCAATATGCTTATAGCCTCGTCCGGGCTCTGGGTTGTGATAACCTCATAATTATCCTGGGATAGAATCTCCTGAATTATATGGCAAATGTAGATTTCATCATCGACTACCAGGATCTTTGGTTTAGAAGGCATAGCTTTTGACCTTTGGGTTTTCAAGAACTCAGGAGGCATATTTTTCTATCGGCGGTGATACTTAAAAGTTAATTTTTTAGACTGTGTTATTTTTGCACATTTTAAAAGATTATCTGATTAGAGGTAAGGTGGGAAACGAGGACCTAATGCAGCTAAGGTAGTTCACTTATTTTATCCTTGATTTTTAATTAACACTATTATTATTATGAACCTGATTATGTTTTTCGAGATTAGAAAATGAAGAAGAGATATAAAATATCATTGTTATTTTTAGGTACAATCATATTTTTATTTTTAGTTCTATGGTTTTTCGTAACTCAAACTAAATTTGTAGAAAGTCAGGTTGCCCGATATTTAGCTACTTTATTCGACCAGAGCACTCCGGCCAAAGTCAAAATCGGTAAAATTAATTACTCTCTGCGAGGCGAGTTGATATTAGACGATCTGCAGGTGGAGTACGCAGAGAAAGGTTTAGAATACCAGATTCTGGACTTAAAGAAGCTGAAGCTCAATTTTAACATTATCGAGCTTTTAAGGAAAAAATGGAATTTCAATCTGATAGAATTTCACCACCCCAGAATACAGGTAAGACAAACGCCGGATGGGCGTATTTTAATTCCATCACTTAAGAGGAAAAAGTCGATTTCAAAGGAGACATCAGACTACTCTATTTTTTCATTGATGATTAAAGATGGTTATTTCGATTGGTACGGTATGAGTGATAGCTATCAGGTGAATAATATTAATTTAAACCTCTCGCTGAATAAATATAAGGGAGGTTTAGAAGTCAATTTACTGAATGGCGATTTGTATCTGGCAAACAAAGACGGGCTTGGACTTAAAAAGATCAGCGGGAAAACGAAGATAAAATCAGACAGTTTTTATGCGGAAGATGTTAGCTTTAATACAGTTGATTCAAAATTGAAACTAAAAAAGGGAACCGTTAGTTTAAAACCTCTTTATTTCTCTTTAGATCTTGAGGGAAAACCCTTGAACCTGGGAGATATAAGAAAAATCAGTGGAACCGATCTTAAAGGGGTGCTGGATTTAGCAGGGAGCTTAGATGGGGATCTCGAAAGTATCAGAGGGAACTTAGTTTTAGAGGGTGATTTTTTCGGAAAGGAATTAAAAGAACTCAAAACCAGCTTTGAATACGAAAAGAAAAAATTTTCTTTCTATTCAATACGTGGTTTAGCTTTTCAAGCACCAGTTGAATGCAAAGGCGAGCTGGATCTGGGACAAAAACCCGAGAGTTATTATCTCAAAGGTAAGGTCAGAAATTTAAATGTGGCTAATGTCGTCTCCACAGGCCTGCAGAGCGATCTATCCGGAGAGCTGGAGATGGAAGGCAGGGGTTTCAAGGAAAG
>JAOUFL010000206.1 GCA_029858245.1 Candidatus Zixiibacteriota bacterium | reverse complement strand
GATTTTACCATTTAATAGAACTAAACTGGCTTTTGGCATTTTGACTCTCCAATGTTATGAGGGGCGAGAATACCTCAACCCTACAATTCGCTTATTTAAAAATTATATCAACACCAGGAGGTGTTTGTCAAGTGTAAACCAGAGCTGAAGCTTTTTAGCTTGCTATCTCATATTCAATTTTTATTTTGGATGAAAAGCTTAAGGAGGTTAAAATGAGAAATTTCATAGATTTAAAAGGGAAAGTAGCCCTGATAACCGGAGCATCCAGAGGTATAGGTAAGGCTACTGCAATTTTTTTCGCCAAAACTGGTTCCGACCTTATGTTAAACTATTTTAGAAGCGAAAAACAAGCATACGAATTATCATCTAAAGTTAAAAATGAAGGAGTACATGCGGAGATTTTTAAAGCGAACGTCTCCTCAAAATCGCAATGCCAGAAAATGGTTGATTTCACGTTAAAGAAATTTGGAAGGATCGACATCCTGATCAATAATACGGGTATCTGGAAGTTTGCTCCCATTGACAGGATGGGTCAGGCTCAATTAAAGGAAACTTTAGGGGTAAACCTGGAAAGCGTATTTTATCTTTCGACCCTGGTTGTTCCGGTGATGAAAAAGCAGAAAGGTGGTAATATTATTAACATCTCCTCCACAGCTGGTCAGAGGGGAGAGGCAAATCATTCCCATTATGCCGCTACCAAAGGTGCAATTATAAGTCTTACCAAATCTCTCTCCACTGAGCTTGCTCCCGATAATATCAGGGTAAATTGTGTTGCACCTGGATGGGTGGATACGGATATGAGCCATGGCTCTCTTACCGGAAAAGATAAAAAATGGATTTTATCCCAGATTCCTCTGGGCAGGGCTGCTCAGCCAGAGGAAATAGCTGGTGCTATTTTGTTTTTGGCATCTGATCTGGCAACTTTTATTACCGGAGAAGTTATTAACGTGAATGGCGGAGCGGTTCTGTGTGGTTAAAAATTATTAAAGGGGTATCTTCTTCAGGTAAAATATTCCACAACCTCAATAAATAGAGTAACTTCCTTATATCCAGCAGAGTGTCTTGAGTAAATTTTAGTCTTGGTCTGTCGATAATTAAAAAAGATTTATAATTATGTATTTTATCCTGGGGGTAAAAAATAGCTACGAAAATTATCAATAATCGGTACAGGGTGCTGAGGAAACTGGGAGAAGGGGGGATGGGTTCTGTTTTCCTGGTCGAAGACAGTCTGGAGAATAATAAAGGCATTGCGCTAAAGACCATCAAGACAGATCAGCAGAAACTTCCTGCACTGCAAAGATTTAAAAACGAGTTCAAATCCTTAACCGAACTGCGTCATCCTAATCTGGCTGAAGTTTATGATTTTGGCATAATCCGGAATCCTTCTTCGAAAGAGGAAGAGTATTTCTTCACGATGGAATATGTGGAGGGGAAAGATTTTTTTGAAGCCAGCGAGAATCTAACTTATGATGAACTGTATGAGATAATCGTTCAAATATGCAAAGCCCTGGATTATGTACATTTAAGGGGTTTTTTGCATAATGATCTCAAACCAGAAAATATCCTCGTCAAGAACCCGGAAAAAGGGAAATACCAGACGAAGTTAATGGATTTCGGGCTGGCAGAAGAAAATCCAACTCCGGGAAAAATAAAAGGGACAGCTTTTTACATTGCACCAGAAATAGCTTTAAGTAAATCCGCTACCCCTCTTTCAGACCTGTATTCCCTGGGAGTAGTTCTTTATCAAGTTTGCACCCGTCAGCTTCCTTTTCAGGGAAAGGATGCAGTAGAGATTTTAAGGAATCAAATTGATCAGGATCCAATTCCTCCGCAGAGAATAAAAGCAGATATTCCCAGCCCTCTGCAGAGTATCATCCTGAAACTCCTGTCAAAAAACTCAAAGAATCGCTTTCAAAGTGCCAATGAAGTCATTGAAGCTTTAAACCGCTTAGCCCAGAAGGATTTTAAGATCGATACTCAGGATGCAGGCGAAAGTTTTCTTTTAAGCGGTAAATTCATAGGTCGGGAAAGCGAGTGCTTCCTGTTCGAGCAAAGTCTTCAGAATTTACTCAAAGATAAAAAGGGCGGTGTCATATTAATCCGGGGTGTTAGCGGAATAGGAAAAAGCCGTCTGCTAAGTGAGTTTAAATATCAAGCGCAGTTAAACAGCCTTAATTTCTTTGCCGGGAATATAGCCTCCGAGGGCGGTGCTCCCTATCAGCCGATTAAAGAAATATTGAAACAAATACTGCCTCAATATGACAAGAGCTTGCAAAAGAAGTATAGCGGGATTCTGGAAAGGCTGATTCCAGAATCTTTTCACTCCGAATCTCCAGTCGAGCTTGCCAAGCTTAATCCTGAACAGGAAAAAATAAAACTCTTCGACGGGATCACCCAACTCATTCTGGAGTTCAGCGAATCCACACCTTCAGTCTTTGGTTTTGACGATCTACAGCTGGCTGACTCTTCAAGCCTTGAGCTTTTGTGTTATATCTCCAGGAATATCAAAGGGTATCCAATTTTGCTTCTGGGAACTTATCAGGACAGGGAAAAAAGCGGTCAAAAAGAGGAAACGTCTTTCGAGAGAGAGGTCGGCGAGCTTCAGACCGAGGGTTTTCTTTCGGAGTTGTGCCTTAAAGCTTTCGAGTTAAAAGAAATAGAAAAACTCCTCCAATCCATACTGGGTATGGAGTCTCTACCAGCCGGGTTCATCCAGAAAGTAAAAGAGTTGACCGCGGGAAATCCCCTTTTCCTCCAGGAGGTGATTAAAGCCATATTTGAGAAAAAGTCTTTCTCCAGAAAAGACCTTTTCTGGTTCCTGGAGAAATTCAATTTTTCAGAGCTGAAGATCCCGCGGACTTTAAAAGGGATCATCAGCGAGAGGATAAGGAATCTAAAACCCGAACTTCTAAATGTCGCTCAAACCATTGCTGCGTTCAACAGGGCTGTGGAAACAGGGGTTTTAAAAAAAGCGATTTCCCAGCACAAGGATAGTTTATCTTCTACTCTTAAGGCATTAGAGAAACTTGAAATTATCAAAGTCGAGCAGGATGAAGGTGCAGAAGTCTACTCCTTTACCAATGCTCAGATACGAGAGGTAATTCATGCCGAGATGGAATCCGAATCCAAGAAAAAACTGCATGGGGAGCTGGGTTATCTTCTGGTAGATTTCTACGGAAGCGATCACAAAGCCCATTCTGAGGAGCTGGCTTATCATTTCAATAACTCCTTTGACCAGCAAAAGGGGTTGAGTTACTCTCTTTTAGCCGGGAGGAGAAGCAAGAAAATATTTGCCAATAGTGAAGCCGTAAGATTTTTCGAAAGCACGATTCAGTTTCTGGAAAATAAAAGAAACCATAAGGTTCTTTCCCGAGTATTTGAAAATCTAATCGATTTATATCAGCTACTGGGGAGCTACGATCTCGCTGTCCAGAAATTTGATGAATGGATTAAAATCTGTGCTCAAGCCAGAAGAAAAGCAATGGCTTTCGAGAAAATCGGAATGATCTACGAGAAAAAAGGAGAATACGACCTGGCTTTAGAGAATCTTAAAAACGGAATAAAACACCTTGCCCCAGAGGAAAAATCCAGCGAGATGGCTCGTCTGTTTTATGATTCCGGGTACGTGTATGCCCGTAAAGGTGAATTCGATCAAGCTAAAGAGCAATATGAAAAAGCTCTAAATATCCTGAAAGATAAAAAAGACAATTACTCCCGGAAAGAGATTGGCAAGCTTCATAATGCCACAGGTATGGTTCACTGGTTTCAGAGCGAATACGATAAAGCCATTGGCTGCTACAACAGGAGCATCGAGATCTTC
>JAOUFL010000021.1 GCA_029858245.1 Candidatus Zixiibacteriota bacterium | reverse complement strand
ATTTTTTTATTAAAATAGATAGTCAGGTAAAAATATTTTTATTCGGTATAAATCCATTAAAATAGGGGACTTATCGATTCTTAATCCAGAAAATCCTTGACAGACTGGGATTCATAGATTATAATGGGTGCGAGGGGTTGATTATACTACATTTACAGGGAAGAAGTGAGAATAAATCAGAAATGGTTTATTTTTTTTCCTTGACAAAATGGAGTAGATTGATTTACTAAGTTAAAATAATTAATAATTCTATTTTTATCAGGGCGAAGCCTGAATGGTAAAAAAAGAAACAAAGCCATCTAATATCTTCTAAGGAGGGTTAAAAATGGGAGGAAAATACCTGTGGTGGTGCAGTGTTTTGTTTTTATGGTTGGTAATCATTTTCCCCTGCAAAGCTCCCTGCATAATCGTGCAGGATTTTCTGGTAAACACAGACAGTGCAGTAGGGATATCCCAAAAGAGCACGGACATAGCTTTTGATTCTGCGGGCAATTTCATCGTAGCCTATTCGGACAGGGGAAAAGACCACGCTTTCAGACAGATTTACTTTCAGAGATTCGATTCGCAAGCCAGCCGGCTGGGAGGTCTGGTCCTTGCATCCGATACCATTATACACTCCAATAACTCCCCCAAGATAGCAATGCGACCATCCGGCAGCTTCATCCTCTGCTGGAGCAGTTATTATTTGGATCAATGGGACATACAAATGCGCCGGTATGACCGTCTGGGAAACCCTTTAGGACCACCCCAGCAGGTGGATGTTGACCGTCCTCTGTGGAATGGAGACCCCTATGATGTAACAGGAGATGATGATAACTATATAACCATGGATAAAGATGGAAACTTCATAGTATTATGGGCAGGTGTAGATTCTACTGGTAATGACATCTGGGCACAGCGATTCGATTCTGAGGGAAACAGAATAGGAAACAACTTTTTAGTGAGCGATTTCGATAACAGCGATTACCCCTTCTGCAACTGGGAGGTTTATGATCCGAGAGCAGCTTACAATTCTCAAGGTTATTTGTTAATCGTATGGTATGGCTGTATGAAGGGCTGTGGCTGGTCTCCCGGTGTTACGGGCGCACGTATCTACAACCCGGCAGGAGAGCCTGTTACCAAAGTCTTCCCCCTTATCAACTCCTGCGCTTCCAAATGGGCATATACCAGCGAGCCGGAAATTGTATCAAACTCCCAAAATAATTTTATATTAGCCTGTAATACCTTCGATACTTTCTATACCTATCCTCATGGTGCTATACTGGTCCAGACCTTCGATACTCTGGGTAATCCTGTGGACACAGGGAAAATAGTCAATGACGTAATAGACCTGGGTACCTTTTCGCATGTCCCCAGAATAGCAAGAGATGATAAGGACGGGTATGTGGTAATCTGGCCTGATGCCAGGTATAACCCTCCCCTGCAGTACAACTTATGGGCACAGAGGTTTGACTCCTCGGGTGAGAAACAGGGTCAGAATTACCGTATCAATCTTCCACCGGAAACAGTTGACCCCAACTGGGATGATTTTGATTTGTCCATTCAAGGAAACACCGTGGGATTCACCTGGCATGATTATCGTAACTACTCTGTTTATAATGTAGATGTATTTGCCAAGCTTCTGGAGCTGGATAAGCTCGGTTATTACTATCGCGGTGATGTAGTTCTGGACGGGGAGGTGGATACAGGCGACGTGATTTACCTGATAAACTATCTTTTCAGGGACGGCTGGCGTATCCAGCCGGAGGAGCTGGGTGATATTAACGGAAGCGGTGACATAACCATCAGCGATGTGATTTACCTGATAAATCATCTTTTCAAAGGCGGTCCACCACCACAGGAGTGGTGAAAATAAAGTAGGGACAGGATAATGTCGTGTGCCTGCACCACTAAAAAAGTTTGCTTGGTCGAGCCAATAATTATAAATAAACTCAGTCCATACCTTTAACCAGCTCTTCCAGCTCTTTTTCCTTCCTCTGCAGAAGGTTGGCTTTTTCCTCTAATTTCGAATGTAAGGATTTCAGATGCGAGACTGTTTTTACATCCGTGCTCCGGGAATTGAAAGGCTCGAAATCGGAAATGCTGTGAGTAATCTTCTGGATCAAGTGCAGGCTTCTGGACCTCTCCTCCAGAAGAGAGTTTATAAAAACCTCCGACTGGTCGAACTTTAAAGAGTAAAGCAGTTTGTCCGTAAGGCTCAGGATCCTGTCATATTCCTGTAAAAGCTGGTTATAACAAGAGAGAAGATCTGAATTCATCGGAGGGTATTTAAAATAGAATTAAAAATTTTAGAGGGAGCTTAAAGTTTTTCTAAAAGTTTCCCTTTTTTTAACTCGAACTCCCTGTCCGAGATCAATCCTTTTTCTTTTAACTCGCCCGATTTTTTAATCTGCTCGATTATAACCGAATCCAGAGACTTTTCTTCCTTTACCTGCAAAACACCTCCGGCAATCGGGGTAATTCCCTGTCCGGGATTGAATTTTAAGATTTCACGGGTTTTTATCCGGTTTCAGATACTTATTCAGCTCACCTTCAAAGTACTTGATTTTTTCCTTCAGCTCATCGATCTCGTATTTTAATTTATGCTCCTTCAGAGCACGGTCAATGGAAGAGCGAAGCTCGTTTAGCTTGAACGGCTTGACCACGTAATCGCAGGCACCGCTTCTCAAGGCATCGACCGCGCTTTCCATAGTTGGATATCCGGTCATAATTATGGGCAAGATATTGGGGATTATTTTCTTCAGCTCCTTTAAGGTCTGGATGCCGTTCATACCCGGCATTTTAAGATCGATCAGGGCAATCTGAACCGGATTGGACCTGGCAACTTCCACGGCTTTTTCTCCAGACTCAGCCAGCAATACCTCGAATCCCTGCTTACCCAGAAACTCGAGCAGAAGCTCTCTGACGAACAGCTCATCATCTATTACTAAGATCTTCTCACCGGGCATTTTTTTTCTCCATATGATTTAAATTTACCTTTTCCCTTTTCAAAAGCAAGGTTTTTCTGCCAGCTCAAATACCTTAATTTTATCGGCAATTTGTTTTTAAGCATTATTTTACAGGATAATCTTAATCCCGATAAAAAAATCCCCGAAGAGCTTTAGTATATCTCCGGGAATTCTTTTATATGTCAAAGCTAAAAACCCGTCCTAAGACAGGCTGTGCCAATGCTATTTTTTAACCCTTCAGAAGTTTGCGGTAGGCAGTCCTGTCAGACAGAATCTCTATTGCCTTCTTAACCATGGGATCGGTCTTAAGGACTATCTCCTCGTAATATCCCTTCTGCCCGTAGAGACTATATAGAATGTCTCTTTTAATGGACTTCTTTATATATTCCAGACTATTTTCGAAATCGTTTTCTTTGGATTTATCAATAGCAGCTTTTAACTCTTTTAAACTATAAGCAAAGTTTTCTTTATTTTTCTGCGTTTCTATATTCTTCTCCAGCTCACGTAAAGACAGCTCCAGAGGCGTAAGGTAAGTGAAATTTTTTTCTTTTATAAAATCCCTGAACTCGGCGATAACCTTTTCATCCGCCACGAAGTCGCTGCTTAAACCCTCATGTTTGGAAATGTATCTGACCGCAAAGTCAAAGAAAACCTGATTTCTTTCCAGGTTGATCTCGATCGGTTTAAGATAATCTTCTTCTATGATTATATCCGGAACGATTCCTCCACCGCCATATACTACCCTGCCTCCATTCGTATGATAAACCTCGTTTGCCTGAGGCTTGCCCTTGGAGCTGTCTTCTTCGTCCGAAGACAGCAAATCCGGATTTTTCCTGGATTTTTCCGGCTTCTGGATACACCTGCCGCTGGGTATGTAATATTTGGCAATGGTTAACTTGAGAAAAACATCATCCGGCATATTCAGAACAGTCTGCACTAACCCCTTTCCAAAAGTGGTGTCCCCGATAATCACTCCCCTGTCCCAGTCCTGAATAGCACCAGCCACGATTTCGGAGGCAGAGGCGGTTTGTTCATCTACCAGAACCACCAGCGGCTTATCCGGGAAAAAGGGTTCGTTTTTGGCTAAATATTTGTTCAGCTCTTCCTCTTTTTTCCCTTGCGTATAAACTATCAGCTTACCGCGGTCTAAAAATAGATTGGATGTCTCCACTCCTTCACTCAAAAGCCCTCCACCATTATATCTTAAGTCAAATATCAACCCTTTGATATCCTTTTTCCTCAATTCGGTTATAGCATCATTCAGCTCTCTGCCGGTCTCCTCGGAAAACCGCGATAGCCTGATATAACCAATTCCATCTCCTACCGTTCCGTAATAGGGAACGTTTTTTAACTCGATAACTGCTCTCTCGATCAAATAATCCAGTGGTTCAGCCATGCCTTCCCTTTTTATCTTCAAGTTTACCTTTGTCCCGGCAGGACCCCTCATAAGTTTCGATGCCTCCTCGGTGCTCATCTCGAAAGTGGCTTTTCCCTCTATTTCGATAATCCTGTCACCGGCTCTCAATCCCATGCGATAAGCAGGAGTACCTTCAATCGGAGAGACCACGATTATCTCCTTCTCTCTTTTCTCTATGGTCATTCCCAGACCTTCATATCTTCCATGCGTGATCTCCATCAGAAGGTCGTATCCTTTTTTCTCCAAAAGAGAGGAAAAAGGATCCAGTAGCTCCAGCATCCCTTTTATTCCCGCATAACCCAGATCCTTCGGATCGATTTCCTCGACGTAACGATCGTTTATGCTGTAAGCAGCCTGAGCTAAGAGCTTGCTATATCGCATTATCGTATCTTTTGTCTGTTCCTGGGGTTGAGCCTGCAGGGTTTGCTCCCCTGTCTGACCCATACCAACGATCCATATTATGGCTACTGCCGATAGGGCTAAAAGTAAAGCGATTAAACCGTATTTTTTCTCACTTAACATTGTTCCTCCGCAGGTCAAAGATTTAAAAAATATATGTTGTCATATCCCGTTTTAAATTTAATTAATTCTTTTACTTTGTCAATATCAATGTTTGAACAGTTCCAAACTTTCAGGTTATAAGCTCCAGCAATTGATTGGCTTACAGTTGTGCAAAAATACTACAATACTTTATTTCTCAATCTTGCCATAAAGAAACAGATGAAGCCTAAAAATATTAAATTTAAAAGAAGAAGAAGCAGAATTGTTTGAGGGATGCCCAATAGCGGTAGCAGGAAAGCAGAAGTTAATATGGCGCTGATAGCTGATCCAAAAAGGTCTATGGCATAACAGCTCCCTGCTTTTTTTTGCCCTTTGCTTTCCAGATAAATCTGATTCCCGCTGGTAAATAATGCCCCGCCTGTAAATCCGGATAAAAAGATCATACTACCCAGTATTATTTGCAAAATCCCGGGACCGAAGTACACTTTTAGAAGAAATATAATTATTATCAGGGTTAAGAATACAAGTATAACCTGAAGTAACTGTAATTGCCTTAAAGTCCGGAAATCTGCTTTTGTGCTTTTTGAAGATATGAATAAAGCCCCTGAAAAAATCCCCAGCATAAACAGGGTCAGAAATATACCCACCTGAGAATATATGTATCCATAGATTACCTGATAGATAATAAGCAGAGAAATCTCAAAGCCAATACTGGTAAATCCCGCCAGGAATATGGCATACATCGATAGCCCTGGTAAGATACTGCCTTTTTTTAAAATTAAAAATATGCATGAGAAAGAGAGCAAAAGCGCAAAAACAAAATACCAGACAGAATCGAGCCTGGACAGATATTCGAATAGTCTTTTACCCGGGGACTTAACCTGAGCACTCCATAGAATCGTATTATAGTAATAGGAAATTGGTCTGAGATCGTAGTTTATCTCGCCCTTGAAGGAGTTTATAGTGTTGTGGAGATATTCCTTCCTTTCTGCTGAAAGTCTGTTACTTAAAAAATGTTCGTTTAAAAAGGTTGTAGGAATATTCTTGTTTTTCAGATTTTCTGTAATTTGTTCCCAATCGTCAGTCAGGTTGGCAGACTGGCTTGCCAGGAAAATATTGTTTGCACCGGGAATAATTATTATTTTTTCAAAGCAGGATTGTAAGGTTCTTTGTAAACTGGAGATGTATAAAGCCTGTTCCGGATTTAAGTAATTTTCAGCCGAGCTGGCTCTAAAAGAGAAAATACCATTCAGAGATAATAAGCCCTTGACCATTTCAAAAAATTCTACTGTATAAAAACGGTTTAGCTGAGCATTATATGGATCAGGCAGATTAAGCACTATAATATCATAATCTTTTTTACTTTTTTCGTATATCTCTCTAACCAGAAGCCTTCCATCTTTATATTCTATTCTTACTCTGTTATCATTTAAAGAGTTAACCTCAATTTGTGGAAGGAATACTTTACCCAACTCTACGATTTTGGGATCAAGCTCCACATAATCTATTTGCAGATTATTGCATTTAAGTGCCTGAGTAAGTGTTCCCCCTAACCCACCTCCGATTAAGAGCATTTTTTCAGGGTCCGGGTGGTTTGCTATGGTGAAAAGCACAGCCTCTTCTGAAGAAAACTCATCCGGGTAAGAAAACAGGATTAATCCGTTTTCATAAAAGCTTATCTGCTCCGCTGTTCTCAAAACAGCGATATTACCGTATTTAGAATCGACTGATTTGACAAGGTTTTGCCCTCTCCAGAGTTTATTTGAGGTTAGTTTCTCCAGATGGTTGTCAACTCTGCCAAGTTTAAAAAATAACATGCCCGAAAAGATTAAAAAAATAACGATGGCTCTTCGATACCAAACTTTTATAAGTAAAGATGAGAAAAAAAACAGCAGGATAAACAGCCAGCTCTGTATCGAAAAATTGGATAAAAAAGGAATGAATAACAGACTGCATAAAAATCCGCCTGCACCTGCACCTAAAGATTCCCAGATATAAACTCTTGTTACCAGAAGCTCCTGTTTTGAGCTGAACTGCCAGCCAGTTGAATTCAGGACAAAAAGTATCCCTAAAATTAAACATAAAGGTGCAAGTATAAACAGGGTAAAACCAAACATCGGTATAAAACCGATAAGCTCTCCCGGAAGTACATTAAGGATTATTCTTGAATATCTTATTCCCGCGATGGTAAGAACTGAAAAAAGTGCCAGCAGAAAATACCAGAGAGAAAGATCGGTCAAAAAGCGGAGCTTTGAATTAGATATAAAGTTACCTGAGTAGCTTCCCAAACCGACCCACAAAAGCCAGACACAAAGTAGAATTCCCAGACAAAGCTCATTCCCATAAAAAACGGAGAGCAGCTCCCTGAAAAGAATAACCTGCGAGATAATCGAGGCAAAGCCCAAAAGGAAACTGGCAGAGATGAAGAGATTTTTATTACGATACATTGAAAAATTCCTTGTAAGTCTATTTTAGCTAACAGAAAATCTATACCATTTATAATAGAAATCAAGAAAAAGATATAGATAAATCATCACCCTTGTATATCATTTGCTTTTGAAGAATTGGAGATAATAGACGCTATGTCAAGACGTAGTGCAAGACTTCAGGGTTACATTGGATAGTCTTTCGAAAAGATAATGTAGTGTGAGGCTTTAGCCTCGCTTAATGCGACCCTGAAGGGTCGCACTACGAAAAAAATGTAGCGGAAGGCTAAAGCTTTCCGCTACAAAAAAGCTATGCCCAGACCCCGGGTATTTTCTCCCCGCAGAACTTACATTTTCCCTTTTGAAGATTCATCCGGGTGATGGTAAATCCATATCTGCCGATTAACATCTGCTGACATTTAGGACAGAAAGTATTTTCTGCCTTATGACCCGGAACATTCCCGACATAGACGAATTTCAACCCGGTCTCCAGTGCAATCTCTCTGGCTTTCTCCAGAGAGGAAACAGGTGTCAGGGGTAAATTCTTTAACAGATACATTGGGGTAAAGCGGGTGAAATGAATCGGCACGTCCGGACTTAAATTGGCTAAAATCCACTGGCACATTTTACGGATACTACTCATATCATCATTCAGGGTAGGTACCATCAAATAAACGATCTCATACCAGATACCCATCCGGTTTAGCTCCTTAAGACACTCCAGGACCGGCTGAAGTCTTCCCCGGCATATATCCTTATAAAACTCATCCGTAAAAGCTTTAAGGTCAATTTTTACAGCATCCAGATTCTTACACAGCTCAACTAAAGGCTCGGGCTCTACATACCCTCCTGAGACCATCACGCTTTTTATACCCTTTTCGCGCCCTAACTTGGCGCAGTCAAGCATATATTCATAAAAGATAACCGGCTCCGTATAGGTATAGGAGATTGATTTTGCATTTTCCTTTAATGCATACTCAACTACAGACTGGGGTGGAAGCTCAATATTATAGGTTTGCTCAGGGCGTGCCTGAGATATCTCCCAGTTCTGGCAGAACTTGCAGTTTAGATTACATCCTGCAGTGGCAATGGAAAAAGCACTGCTTCCGGGATAAAAATGGAAAAAGGGCTTTTTCTCAATCGGGTCAGTATGGAAACTGCAGGCTAAGCCATAAACCAGAGTATAATAAATCCCCTTCTGGTTTTCCCTTACCCCACAGTAACCTCTCTCCCTATCCCCTACTTTACATTTTCTGGGGCAAAGCTGGCATTCGATCTCTTTATGTTCTAGCTTTTTATAATATTTTGCCTCAACGTGCGATAACCTGCCGGTAGAGCTTAAAGCATAAGCTGTTTCCGGAACACTCAAAACTGGTATTCTGGATATTAGATTTGAGCTTAAGATACCTCCCACACCACTTAATGAGCATTTGAAAAAATCTCTTCTTTTGAGTTTTTTCATTTCAAGTCCTTTAAATTATAGGCTAACCTTTATTATTTCAATCTCATCCGAAGAGGCTTTGCCTAAATTATGATTCCTGTCCGCAGCCGTTAAAATATATTTGGGAAATATCCCTGATTTCTCCAGGGTAGGTGACCCATTTTTCCTTCTTAGCTGGTTTATCACCTGGTAGCCTGTAAAATCCAGAGCTGCCGGATCAGTGCTTATTATAATCCCGCCATATCCGTCATTCCAGTATGGAAGATAAGAGGGACCTCCTCTATATTGAACTGTCAGAGCATCGCAGATAATAAGTCGGTTTTGATCTTTTATCTGCGGCAGTGCATTCAGATCCGCTACAAAAGGATTGCAGCCATCCTCATGATATTTATTGGGGTTGTTGACAGCACCGTAGAAATTTTTCAGTGAACAGGTTATTCCTGCCAGACTATGGTCTTTTAACATCGGAAGGTTAACCTGAACACTGGTGTAGTATAAGGGTATCCGGCTCAAAAGGCTCCCGATGTTCAAATATTGATATAAATCCCTGGAATAGCCAACTGTATCAGTATCGGTTCCGAAACACCGTATCCCGTTTCTGGAATAATTCAGGGGGAACCCCATCTCCTCCAGTTCGGCATTGGCTCTGTCCCAGATAATTATGTTTTTTTCTTTGATACCGGCTTCTTTCAGCAGGCTGGCAAAACTTATAGCTAATTCCGGATGAGTAGAAGCACCCTTCCCCGCCAGGCAGTTCACCTTCATCCCTATTACGTCTTGAGGTGTATAGAACCTGCTAACAACATCCCTGAAATCCGGGTCACCCGTAAGGGATACAAGCCCTTTTTTAAGCATCAGGACAAGCTCGGATGAATTGACCTTATTATTGCTACCCAGTACTTTCTTAGAACGGATAATTACAACTTTGGATTTATTCAAAGAGTCCTCTTTTTCCATTACAGCCTATATAAAATACGACTTTCCTTAGAAGGTCATTAGCAGATTATTTTAAAAAGGATTTTTATCTATTTAAAAATCACAAATCCCCCTTCATTTCTGTTTGACAGTATGGGTTTAGTTTTATATTTTTATTTTTGATCTCAAGGAGAGGAGCTTAGTATGGCTATAAAAGCTTTTATCTTAATCGAGATGGAGCCAAGAAGTATAAACGGTGCCCTCGAAGTACTCAACGAACTGCCGCAGATTAAATCTGCTACTGCTGTAGCCGGACCTTATGACATAGTAGCTATTCTGGAATCCAAAAGCTACGAGGATATCCCCAGGATAATTACCAAGCAGATCCAGGCAGTGGAGGGGGTATTGAAAACTACTACTCTTCTGGCATTTGAGTAATAGAGAAACCCCATCTTTTTCAAGCTGGGGTTTCTCTATTAATTTCACTAATCTTTTATCTTCTTCTTCCTTTTCCCCCTGAGGATATAGTTTTCTTTTCACTTTTTTGCTCTGTGCTTTTCTCTTCCTTTTTCTTCTCCAGCCGGTCATCAATACCATTTCCGTTTTTATCTATAAAATAGTCGTATTTTTTCTCTTTCATTTCCTTTTTCAAATCCGGTTTCTGCTTCTTGAATATTTTAAAGATTCCTTTCTCTTTCTCCGGTTTCCGGGTTTCGGTTTCCTTATTAACAGCTTTCTCGGATTGAATTCCCTCCTTTTCAGCCTTAGCCGGAGGAGTAGATTTCAATATCTCTTTTTTCTCACTGCTGGTCGAGCTATCTTTTCTGGGAGTCCTTTCGATGGCTGAAGCTGAAGAGAAAATAAAAACCAATAGCAGTATCGCAATTATGATGATAGATATCCTTCTCATTTTAGGCACCTCATTTACCCTTTGAGTTTTTAGTTCTTTTTACTTCCGTGTTTCTTTTGGTAACCTGACTGCTTTTCTCCCTGTATGACTTTTCGGACCTGTCTTGGGTTTTTGAAGATTTCAGACTTTTCTCCCTGGAAACCTGTTCAGTCTTATATTCTTTCACAGGTAGTTTTATCTCTTTCTCCCTGAATTCCCTATCTCTTACCATCTCATTCTTCGCAGTCTTTGCTCTATCCCTGGCCATCGTTTCTTCTCTGGCTGTATATTCAGTTCTGTCCCTCTTCTGGTTTTGAATGAGTTTTTCCTCGACCCTGGAGGATTTGCTCTTGGTATATTCAGGGCGTGAACCAATGTTTTTCTCTATCCGGGCTGATCTCATCTCTTTGACTTGCTGGTATTCTTTTTCCTTCCAGTTACGGTAATCTTTTTTAACTGGATCTTTGGAAACATATTTTACCCTATCGCTGATATTTGTCCGGACTCTGATGGTTTTGCTTCTCTCCACATAGACATAATCGTCCCAGACCCTGCAGCCATCGTAATAAATCGTTACATAGTGCCTGCCGATTACCATCGAGGGAATGGTTATCGGTGCAAATCCCCAGAATATGCCATCGATATAGACCTCTACGGCAAAGGGTGCCCAGATATAGACACTGCCTAAATGATACGGGAAATAATGGGGATAATCCCAGTAGAGATCCGGATGGTAATACCACCGGGGATGCGGATATCTCACATATAACTGGCAGATATCCGTAGCATAATCGTATGTCGGTCTTATGCGGTGGTTAACCCATTCCATGAAAATGTAAGGGTCTTCGTCCTCTTCCATCCTTAAGGTAACGATTCCCTCAGGTTCGGCACGAACTCCTCTGGAATAACTGGGCCAGTTCGGTGGAGATAGCAGCTCATAGGATGCTACAGCCTGTATATATTCAACTCCAGAGGGGCCGTCAACGGTTAAGGAATAATCCTCAAATCCGCCGGGTATACGATATACTCTGCCGCCTTCCACCCAGGGGTCATCATAATTGCCGTAAGGATAAAGGATGTTCACATATCCTCTGGTATCCAGATTATAAATCACCACATAACAGTCTCTGGAAGCGCGGAAATATACATATATCTCCTCACCCGGATAATAGGTTGCCCCTTCTCCTTTATCGATCCAGACCTCGATATCCAGGTCCGGATGGGGTGTTCGAATAATCCTTCCTTCATACTCCCGGTTATAATCCTCTGGCAATTCTGCCAGTGCCGGTTTAAAACTAACCATCAAAATCGCTACTGCCAGAGTTAGTTTTAATATTTTCAACATTTCAATCACTCCCTTCACTCCCGAAAACAGCGGGAGTATTAAAAATTATCTTTTCCCCTTTTCGGGAACTCTGGATTTTTCCCGATAATCCTTCTCTATTTTCTTTACTTCCTTTTTGCTCAATTTTCTATTATCTCTCTCCAGCTTCGCCTTTTCCTTGTCGCTGATTCTATATTTCTCATAATGCTTGATAAAGTCCTTATCCTTGCTGTAACTGTACTTTTTGAAAACGTAACCCCGATGCCCTCCGTGTCTGGGCAGGTAATAATAACCCCGATCCACGAAATAGAAATCATAGAACTCACAGCTTACATATACCCTGGTCCAGTGAGGGCTGTGATGGCAGTCGAAACAATAGCGCGGATGTTGGTATCGATTTTTCGGACCGCCAAATACACCACCTGCATAGAGAACACATCCACTCACCAGAACGCCTAAAACTATCAGAAGAATACCCAGAATTAACTTTCTGCTTTTCATTTTTACCTCCTCTTAGTTTCTATTTACAACCTTTTTGGGTACGGGTTTAAGCTCCGGATTTCCCGCGTCTATCTGGTATGCCCATTCGAATTTAATGTAGTCATTCTCGATCGCTGTTACTCTTAGCTTGGCATAATGATTATCCCAGGTCCAGATGACATAGGTATGATTCAATATCACCTCTACGTAACCTAACTCGGACCAGCCTATATCGGTAGTTGGTGCAACGTTTATTTCGTCCAGATTATCCGTATACCCGAAATCCTGAATGTCATTGGGGATATTATCCTTCACTGTGGTATTGAGATAAAATATTCCGGAAACCTTATCCAGAAATATGTCACAAAGCGAGTGATTCCAGGCAATTACAACCGGACCGAGTTCTTCGTGCAAATACAGGCCAGCATGGTTTGGATTAACTGATAAATTAAAAAGCGTATCATTATACCCTTCAGGTCTGGGTGTATCATAAAGAATCTCGGATGGCTCGCTTTCATTACCAGAATAATCCACTGCAGTAATCACATAGTAATAAGTGTTTCCGTTTGTTACATCAGTATCAATGTACGAGGTGGAATTTACCCAGGTCATGAATGTAAAATCACCATCAGGCTCCGGAATAATACCATCCGTTTCAGGAGCCCAATATATTCCATATTTAGATAAATCAGGCTCGTCACTTCCCTCCCAGTAAAGATAAACAGCACCATCCCCGGTAACACTATAAACACCTTTAGGTGAACAGGGCGGTGTTTTATCTTTCTCAACCACATATACCTTTTTCTCACAACCAATGAAAATAAATGTTAGCCCTGCGATTATTGCCAGAATCAAAATTAACCTTTTCATATTAACTCCTTTTTATAAGTTCAACTCTTAATTATGCAAACCTTATGCCTGATTTAGAGCAGATAATAGGAATTAGGTAATAGGTTATAGTGCATTATAATATATTAAGTTATCGTATTTATATAAAGTATATTATTAAGGACTTATTTTGCATATATTTCTGAACTGCACAAAAATTGTGCATAATTAATTTTTTTTGTGCATTTTAAATTACTTGCAATTTTTAAAGGATGTGATAATTTCTTGAAGTTGACTAAACTTAAAGACACCTAAAAAAGGATAAGATATGAAAGAAAAGAATCCTTCAGAAAAAGAGGTTTTAGAAGCTTTATCCGGGGTTCTGGATCCGGATTTAAAAAAAGACCTGGTCTCCCTGGGGATGATAAAAGATGTAAAAATTAAAGATGGAGAGGTCAGCTTTACCATTGTCTTAACCACGCCAGCCTGCCCTCTGAAGGGTAAAATCGAAAAAGACTCAAAAGATGCTGTGATGAAATTACCCGGAGTAAAAGATGTCAAAGTTAAGCTTGACTCTTCAGTTAAAGCCTTCAAGAAAATCTCAGCAGAGGATTTGATCCCCAATGTGAAAAATACTATTGCAATTGCCTCAGGTAAGGGTGGGGTAGGAAAATCAACGGTTAGTGTGAATTTAGCCTTAGCCCTTTCAGGCTGTTTAGCCAGGGTTGGGCTTTTTGATGCTGATTTATATGGTCCCACCATACCCCAGATGTTAGGGGTTAAGTCCGGAACTGGATCCGCAGGAAAGGGAGTCCATATTGAATCCGGCAAGATAATCCCGGCAGAAGATTATAATCTGAAGATTATTTCCATCGATTTTTTTCTGGAGGAAAGCACCCCTTTAATCTGGAGAGGTCCTCTGGTAGCAGGGGCAATACAGCAGTTCTTAAGGGACGTGGATTGGGGAGAGCTGGATTATATGATAATAGATTTACCTCCGGGAACAGGTGATGCTCAGTTAACTTTAGCCCAGACCATTCCCTTAACCGGAGCAGTAATAGTAACCACACCCCAGGATGTGGCAAAAAAGATCGCCATCAAAGCCCTGAAACTTTTTCAGCAGTTGAATGTGCCCATTTTGGGGATAATCGAGAATATGAGCTATTTCCTCTGCCCGCACTGCGGAAAAAGAAGCGAGATCTTCAGCTATGGAGGAGGAAGAAAGGCAGGAGAGGATTTAGGTGTTCCTTTTTTGGGAGAGATACCCATCGATTTGAATTTGAGGATTTCAGGAGACGAGGGAAAACCTTTTATTCTGGAAAATCCTGATTCTGAGGTCTCAAAGATTTTCGCCCAGATTGCAGGAAACTTAGCCCGGCAGATAAGTATACTAAGCCATAAATGACTTGTGGGGCATAACAACAGAAACGGTATCGTTACCTGTCAAGAAATGTCTCATTTTATTGATGTTTAAAAAATGTAATAACAAGTCCAGAAATCAACATCATATAGTTACTTTTTTGCATCATTATTATACTTTTATACCATATTCCTTTATTTTTAATCTTAGAGTGTTCCGGTGAATACCTAAGAGTTCTGCAGCCTGGCTTAAGTTCCCTCCTGTTTTATCCAGGACTTTGAGAATATGACTCTTTTCCAGATCTTTCAAGTTGAGAGATGAAGACAACCCTTCGGCTTTCTGAAAACTAAGATATGCTAAATCCGTTTTGTCAATTGCCTCTCCCCTGTTTAAAACGACTCCCCTTTCGATCACGTTTTCCAGTTCGCGAATATTCCCGGGCCAGGAATGAGATAATAAAATATCCTTAGCTTCCTGGGTGATTCCTTTGATGTTTTTCCCGCACTTTTGATTATACTTTTGAATAAAATAGTCGACCAGAGAAAGAATATCCTCTTTCCTTTCCCTGAGAGGAGGTATGAATATAGTTATAACATTAAGCCTGTAATAAAGGTCTTCTCTGAAGGCTCTTTCCTTTATCTTTTTTTCCAAATCCTGATGGGTAGCAGAGAGTATCCTTGCATTTACCTTGATGGTCTCCTTTCCTCCCAGTCTCTCAAATTCCTGTGTCTCAATTACCCTGAGGAGCTTAACCTGTGTCTCTAAAGACAGATCGCCTATCTCATCCAGAAAAAGCGTGCCCGAATCAGCCAATTCGAACCTTCCGATTTTCCTTCGGGTAGCGCCGGTAAAGGCGCCTTTCTCGTACCCGAAAAGCTCAGATTCAAGCAGAGTCTCCGGTATTGCAGCACAGGATAGGGAAATAAACTTTTGCCCTGACCTGTCACTCAGGGCATGAATCGACCTGGCAACTAATTCCTTTCCGGTTCCGCTTTCTCCCCTTATTAAAGCAGTTGAATCAGATTTTGCCACCCGGGTAACTGTGCTCAATACCTCTTTTATGGCTTTGCTTTCTCCGATTATCTTTAATTCCTTATATTTCTCCTCTAACTGTTCCTTCAGATATCTATTCTCTGCTAAAATACTCTGATTCTCCAGAGCTTTCTTAATGGTGATTCTCAACTCCTCAAGATCGATAGGTTTATTAAGGTAATGAATGGCCCCCTTTCTCAAAGCCTCAATCGCAGTTTCCATTGTTCCGTATGCGGTCATCACTATAGTCTGAATCTCCGGATTAATCTTTTTTAATTCAGTCAGAAGCTCGATTCCGTTCATACCCGGCATTTTCAAGTCTATGAGTGCCAGTTCGAAATATTTATCCCGGGAGAGCTTTAAAGCCTCCTCTCCTGAATCAGCCACAGAGACAGAATACCCTTCCCTCTTCAAAAAGCCATCTAACATTTCCCTCTGCGTTTCCTCGTCATCCACCACTAAAATCCTGTATAAAGGCATAAGCTCTCCTTACTTTTCATAACACAGACCCAGTTTGAGGACAACATGGATCTGCCTGTTTAAACCGGCAATTTAATTGTGAAGGTAGTTCCTTCTC
>JAOUFL010000205.1 GCA_029858245.1 Candidatus Zixiibacteriota bacterium | reverse complement strand
AGGAGAAAGAAGATAGCAAAAGGCAGTTTCCTTTAAAATACCCCTTTGATTATCTGAAAAGACAATATTATCTGGCGGTGGAAAAAGCTGGAGGGATTCCAATCCTTCTTCCCAACCTAAGGGATAGGAATCTGCTTGACCATATGTTAAAGCTGGTAAACGGTCTTTTAATCAGCGGTGGATATGACGTGCATCCAGGTTATTATAAAGATAACAAGTTACACCCGAGCACTAAACTGACACCGGATAGGGACAGATTCGAAATAGCTATTGTCAAGAAAGCCAGGGCTAAAAAGCTCCCCGTCTTAGGTATTTGCAGAGGTCATCAGATAATAAATGTAGCTTTTGGAGGAACCCTGTATCAGGATTGGACACTCAGGAAACAGACCAATGATCACAGAGCAGGGAAGAACTTCTACAACAAAAAAAGACATAAAGTGGTAATTAAAGAAGATACAAAATTATACTCCATAATCAGCAAAAAAGAGATTATGGTCAACACCAGCCATCATCAGATAATAAAGGATGCTGCTCCTGGTTTTGTTATCTCAGCCCTTTCAAAAGATGGGGTGGTTGAAGGGCTGGAAAGCAAAAAGGACAAATATTTGATCTCGATTCAGTGGCATCCAGAGGTAGATTATCAAGAGGAAAATTCAAAAAAGTTATTTATTTCATTAATCGAGGCTGCAAAAGAAAAATAAGATAAAAAAGTAATATTTTTTTCAAAATATACTTGACAAAATTAGTAAGGATTACGTATAATACAATAGGATATTATCAGCAGGTTATTTTTAAAAGGTTAAATAAGTTATATGAACATTTCGACACGCGGCAGATACGGTTTGAGAGCACTTCTTGAGCTTTCCATGATTTCCAGGAACGGTCCAGTAAGCTTAAGGGACCTTTCTGAAAAACAGAATATGTCTATCAATTATTTAGAGCAGATATTTTATAAATTAAAAAAGGCAGGCATCGTGAGAAGTGTTCGCGGAGTAAAGGGAGGTTATATCTTAGCTCTGGGGGAGGATAAGATCACAGTCAGCCAGATAATAAATGCCCTCGATGGTCCCATTTCCATATCTAAGTGCGATGACCCTCGTTTAAGGGAGAAAAGCTGCACTGGACCTTCACATTGCATAAGCAGAGTCTTATGGAAAGAGCTCGAAGATAAAATAGAAAAAATACTTTCGAACATAACCCTGAAAGACCTGAGAACAGATAAATTCGACATTAACAAGATAAGGAGTCGTAAAAGATGATAAGGAAAATCTATTTAGACCATAGCGCTACCACACCTGTTCATCCGGAAGTGTTTGAAGCTATGATACCTTTTTATAAAGAACGGTTCGGAAATGCCTCCAGTATTCACCTTTTTGGAAGAGAGGCAAAAGTGGCTTTGGACGAATCGAGAGAAAAAGTAGCGGGATTTTTGAATACAGATCCCCTGGAGATATATTTCACCAGTGGCGGTACTGAATCGGATAATTTAGCCATAAAAGGAACTGCTTTTGCTAACAGAAATAAGGGGAAACACATAATAACCTCGAGCATAGAACATCATGCTATTCTGGAGAGCTGCAAATTTCTGCAAAAGGAGGGGTTTGAGGTAAATTACCTTCAGGTGGATAAATACGGTCTGGTGAATCCGGATGAGCTGAGAAAGCAAATTAGAAAAGATACCATACTGATTAGCATAATGCATGCTAACAATGAGATGGGAACCATCGAACCTGTCGAGGAACTATCCCGGATAGCCAGGGAAACAGGAATATATTTTCATACAGATGCAGTTCAGTCCATCGGGAAAATACAAATCGATGTGCAAAAGCTGGGAGTGGACCTGCTATCACTTTCCGGGCATAAATTTTACGGTCCAAAGGGAGTAGGCGTACTCTATATAAGAAGAGGAGTCAGATTAACTCCTCTGTCGCATGGTGGACATCACGAAAAGGCAAGAAGAGCAGGAACTGAAAATATACCCGGTATTGTTGGTCTGGCTAAGGCAATAGAAATTGCACAAAGAGATATGGAGAAAGAAGAAAGCAGAATAAGGTTGCTATCCGACAGGTTTTTCGATAAGGTGATGCAGAGAATCCCGGATGTATTTATGAACGGTCATCCCGAACGAAGAGTTCCTAACATATTAAACCTTTCTTTTAAGGGAGTCGAAGGGGAATCTATAATTTTAAACTTGGATTTGAAAGGGATCGCTGTGGCATCAGGCTCTGCTTGTACTTCCGGATCACTGGAGCCATCCCATGTCCTTTCCGCTATGGGAGTGCCACCGGATCTGGCTCAGAGTTCAATAAGGTTTAGTTTTGGAAGGAGCAATACTGAAGAGGATGTTGATTATGTTGCTGAAGTGCTTCCCGAGATAATTTCAAAACTTAGAAAAATGTCACCAATTTACGAACAGAGCAAGTCTTAGAGTATAACTTTAGCATAATAATATAAATTATTAAACAAGAAAAGGATAGGATATGCCATATAGTACCAAAGTAATGGAGCATTTCCAGAACCCGAGAAATGTGGGTGAAATCGAAAACCCGGATGGCGTAGGAGAAATCGGGAACCCGGTATGCGGGGATATAATGAAGCTTTATATCAGGGTGAAGGATAACCGGGTGGTTGATGCTAAATTTAAAACCTTTGGATGTGGCGCTGCTATTGCAACATCCAGTATGATTACCGAACTGGTAAAAAACAAGACACTGGAGGAAGCTTTAAAAATCTCCAGGCAGACAGTTGCAGAGGCTTTAGACGGCCTTCCTGCCAATAAAATGCATTGCTCCAACTTAGCTGCAGATGCACTGCATAAAGCCATAGAGGATTATAAAAATAAAAAGAAGAAACCCGAGTCCGTATCTAAAAGAGATGAATAAAAGTCTTATGCCGTCAGTGGTGGTGGCGATGTCTGGCGGGGTCGACTCCTCACTGGCGGCTTTTTTATTAAAGGAAAAAGGTTATAAGGTTATAGGGATTACTCTCAAACTCTGGGACTACTCGGAGGTAGGAGGAGACCGGTATAGAGACGGCAGATGTTGTTCCCTTGAGTCAATCAATGATGCTCGTAATGTCTGTCAGCAGATTGGCGCTCTTCATTACGTCCTGGATTTCACAGCTGAGTTCAAAGAAAAAGTTATCTTTAATTTTGTAGATGAATACGAACAGGGAAGAACACCCAATCCCTGTATTCTCTGTAATACCGAGATTAAATGGAAACACCTGTGGAATAGAGCTAAAGGGCTTGGTGCGGAGTATCTTGCTACCGGACATTATGCACGTGCAGAGTATTCAGAAAAGGAGGACAGATTTTTACTCTTGAAAGGTAAGGATGTCGGGAAAGACCAATCCTATGCCTTATGGGGTTTATCCCAGGAAAACCTTTCCAGGACTCTTTTCCCCTTAGGGGAACTAACCAAGAAAGAAACCAGAGAATTAGCCAGAAAATACAAACTCAAAACCGCCCTTAAAGAAGAAAGCCAGGAAATTTGTTTTGTAGCAGATGACGATTATCCTCGTTTTCTTCAAGAATGGAATGCAAGGTCCGGGAAGAAGATCAAACCGGGTCCTGTTTACAACCTGAAGAAAAACAAATTAGGGGAACATAAAGGGATTTCCTTTTATACTATTGGGCAAAGAAGGGGTTTGAATATCGCTTTTGGGAAACCTGTGTTTGTGGTTAAAATCGATCCCGAAGAAAATGCGATTTATGTGGGAGAAAATAAAGACCTTTTTAGAACCACTTTTATCGTCTCTCAGATAAACTGGATATCTATTCCTCAATTAGAGAGTGAGATGAATTGCTCGGTCAAAATCAGATATCTGCATACCCCGGCAAGGGCTTCAATTTCACCATTCCCCGGGGAAACAAAAAAGGATCAAGATACAGGAG
>JAOUFL010000204.1 GCA_029858245.1 Candidatus Zixiibacteriota bacterium | reverse complement strand
CCGCAAGAAAATCAGGAGCTAAAGGGCTAGTCTGGATTGCCAGATTAAAAGAGGGTTTTCGCTCGCCAATCTCAAAATATATCAGCCAGCAAGAGCTTGATTCTGTTGCAGACAGGCTAAAATTGGGTGAAGGAGATATAATATTTTTAGTTGCAGATAAATTAGATACAGTTTTATCAGTTCTGGGTAAACTAAGACTGGATATTGCACGTAAATATAATATAATAGACAAAAACCGATGGGAATTCCTCTGGATTATGGAATTCCCTCTTTTTGAATATAATCCCGAGGAGAAAAAAATTCAGGCAATGCATAATATCGTTACCCAGCCCTTTGAGGAGGATATGACGAGATTAGAGGAAGGGTTTAGAACCAATCTGCCAATCGATAATACGGAACACCCCTGGAGGAATATAAGAGCCCGGCAGTATGATTTAGTCCTGAATGGAACCGAAATTGCCTCAGGCGGGATAAGGAATCATAAAAAAGATATTCAATTGAAGATATTGAATATCCTGGGCTGGGATGATAAGAGAGCGGAAAATGCTTTCGGGTTTTTGCTGAATGCTCTGGTGTATGGTGCTCCACCTCACGGAGGGATTGCTCCTGGTTTGGACAGGATTGTGGCTTTGATGTGTGGTTCAGAATCAATCAGAGACGTAATCGCTTTTCCCAAGACCACTGCAGCCCAATCTCTGATGGATGGTGCCCCTTCGGAAGTGGAGGAGGAGCAGTTGAAGGAGTTAGGAATAAGGATTGTAAAAGACAAGTAAAAAGCTCAAGTTTCAAATGTTTAAAGGTTCGAAAGAAAAAAATGGTGGAACAGGCATCCTGCATGTTCTATCAGAAGAATAGATGAAAAAATCGGTAGTCCCGCCTTGCTCTCAAGGTGAGTTACCGTCGACCTATATAGAATCTGAAGGAGGTAGTTTAAAAAAACTTGAAGGAAAAGACTGTAAAAAAGATTTTTCTGGGGGATGTTGACCAGAGGATTTTGTTCGGGCAGGGGGGGTCATTTTTAAGGCTGATCGAAAGCCAGTTCGATGCTAAAATAGTGGCACGGGGAGAGAATATCACCATTCAGGGAGAAGAAAAAGAGATACGGCAATTAGAGGCTTTATTCAACAGCCTGCTCACCCATCTAAATAAGAATAAAGAGCTTTCGGAAAAGCATCTGCTTTATACTATCTCCCTGGTGAAAGAGGGTCAGAACATCGCCCTGGATGACCTGCAGATGTCCTCTCTGGTAACGTCAATAGTAACCAAAGAAGTTATTCAACCCAGAACTGTAGGTCAGAGGGATTACGTGCAGGCGATGAAAGAATTCGATATCGTTTTCTCCATTGGTCCTGCTGGAACTGGAAAAACTTATCTGGCAGTGGCAAAGGCAGTAGCATCCCTGAAGAAAAAAGAGGTGAACAGGTTAGTTCTGGTGCGTCCTGCAGTTGAAGCCGGGGAGAGCCTGGGATTTCTTCCCGGGGACATCAGAGCAAAGGTGGACCCCTATTTGCGTCCGGTTTATGATGCCTTACATGATATGCTGAACGCAGAAAAGATCAGAAAACTGATGGACTTGGGGATAATAGAGATCGTGCCTCTGGCTTTTATGCGCGGTCGGACTTTAAACAACTCTTATGTTATCCTGGATGAAGGACAGAATACCACAGTGGCTCAGATGAAGATGTTTTTGACCCGGCTGGGTACTAATTCAAGATCGGTCGTAACCGGTGACATAACCCAGGTCGACCTGGTGGATAGAAGAGCCTCAGGTTTGATACAGATCCAGAAGATATTATCCGGAATAGAGGGAATAAAGTTTGTATATCTTACAGAAAGAGACGTGGTTCGCCATAAACTGGTACAGGATATAATCAAGGCTTACGAGAAGTATGAGAATGAAAGGGAAAGTGAAAAGCAAAAATAAAAAGCGACCAGTATGAAAAACCTGTTTAAAATCAAAAGAAAATTAACAGAGATCTTGTCTGTTTATGGAGAAGGGAAGGACGACGGTTTCTTAAATTACCTGCCCAGGTTCAGCCTGGGTTTAGTGGTAATCCTGTTTATAACCTTTCTTTTTCCTTTTGAACCCTACCAGTCCATATTCGATTACCAGGGAATATCCCCTGGACCCTGGCAGGTTTTACTGCCCATTATAGTTCGATTTATTTTGATCCTTTCAGCAGTCCTTATTTTTTTGATCTTTATCTATCTATTGAAAAGAGAAGTGCTGGAAAACTTTTCCCAGTTGATGATGATATCCCTGCTGGTGCTGGCAGAAATGGCTTTAACTTATTTTCTGGTTTTTCAATGGAATTTTTCTTCTTATCTCATACCGGTTACCCTGGGCTCGATGCTCTTGACTTTTCTTTTAGGATATGAGTTAGGCTTGATTTACAGTTTTGTCATTGGGCTACTTTTGGGGATCATCTTAAACTTTGATTTCAATTTGACCTTTATCTCAATAGTAACCGGAAGCGTGGCTACCATCAGCGTAAGAGGTGTGAAGGAGAGGAACAAATTCTACAGGCCTATGCTTTACATCTCCCTGAGTTATTTAGTATTGATTTATTTTATTGAAACCTCGAAAGGAAACCTGCCCAACGAGATATTAGAGCAGTGCGGTTACGGAATCTTTAACGGCTTTTTCTCCACGATATTAACCATGGGGCTTCTGCCAGTGTTCGAATATCTGTTCGACACCACCACCGATATAACCCTGTTAGAGCTTATGGATCTGAACAATCCACTCCTGAAAAGACTGACTATGGAAGCTCCCGGGACCTACCATCACAGTATAGTAGTGGGGAACCTGGCAGAGGCAGCAGCCAAACAACTGGATGCAAATCCGCTACTTTCCCGCGTAGGTGCTTATTATCATGACATAGGTAAGATCGAGAAACCGGAGTATTTCGTGGAGAATCAGATGGGGGTGAAAAGTAAACACGAGAAGCTCTCTCCCTCCATGAGTGCTTTGATTCTGGAATCTCACGTCAAGGAGGGAGTTGAGCTAGCGGAGAGAAGACATCTGCCCAAAAAATTAATAGATTTAATCAAGGAGCATCACGGAACAACCCTGATGACCTATTTTTATAAAAAAGCCCTGGACCAGAAGGACTCCAAAACGGATGAAGCAGAATTCAGGTACCCGGGACCCAAGCCGCGCTCGAAAGAAGCTGCCATATTAATGCTGGCAGATGCAGTTGAAGCAGCATCCCGTACTTTAGAAGACCCGAAACCAGCCCGCATAATGAGCCTGATCAGGAAAATAATAATGGATAAATTTGAGCAGGGCGAGCTGGAGGAATGCGAGCTTACTTTAAAAGATCTGCATATAATCGAGGAGAGTTTCCTCCCTATTTTGATCGGGGTTTTCCATCCGAGAGTAGATTATCCGCAGTTAGTTGAGGAAAATTAGATGCTTCACATAAACGTAGAGAATATCTCCTCTGATTCGAGGATTGCATCTTCTCCTATAAAGAGGTTGACTCGAAGGATATTAAGAGATTTTAACGAAAAAGGAGAAGTGAATATAATTTTTGTCCCGGATAAATATATGAGAGGCTTGAATCGGAGATACACCCGAAGAAAGGGCTCGACTGACGTTTTAGCTTTCAGTTTTGCAGAAGAAAAACCGGTAAAAGGAGAACAAAATTTCTCGGGAGAGGTTTATATCTCAGCTGAAAAGGCTCGAATACAATCGAAAAGTTACCAGGTCACTTTTGAGGAGGAATTAAAAAGGCTGGTAACACACGGTATTCTCCATCTTTTAGGATATGATCACAAAAGTAAAAAAGATAGGGAGGAGATGAGAAAGATAGAAGAGAAATACATTTTCACTAAAGGCAAATAAAATATGAGATTAGTCCGAAAAGTATTAAACCCTTTGCTTAAACTACTGATAAAGGTCTGCAGATACCCATACAGG
>JAOUFL010000019.1 GCA_029858245.1 Candidatus Zixiibacteriota bacterium | reverse complement strand
GGTGTTTTCCAAATTGATGTCAAATTTATTGATTACAACCACAGTTGATATTTTAAAATGATTGGTTAACCTTAATACCCTCTCTAAATCGGAGATAGCTGAGAGGGTTGACTCGGTAACTACCACCACCAGGTTAACTCCTGTCACCGAAGCTATGACCGGACAGCCAATACCAGGCGGGCCGTCCACTATCACCAGTCCTAAATTATCTCTATTGGCTGTTAATCTGGCGTTCTGTCTTACCAGATTTACCAGTTTACCTGAATTCTCCTCCGCGATCCCCAGCTTAGCATGAACCATTGGTCCATATTTTGTATCCGAAAGATACCATTCGCCGGAAAGGTTCTCCTTCATCTGAATGGCCTCAACTGGGCATATGAGTGTACACACTCCACATCCCTCGCAGGAAACAGGGTCAATTGTTATTTGATTTTCTCTTTCTGAGTTCTTTTTTTCCCCTTTCCTGATCGCACCGAATCGACACACCTCAAGGCATTTACCACAGTTTGTGCATAAATCTATATTCAACATAGCCTTGCTTCCCCCTTTAAATTCGTGGGTTTCTTTTATCCTCGGATGAAGTAGAAGGTGAAGATCGGCAGCATCCACGTCACAGTCTGCCATAACCTTTCCTTCGGCTAAAGCAGCAAATGCAGCCGTGATGACCGTTTTCCCGGTTCCTCCTTTCCCGCTTATCACTGTCAACTGTTTCATCTATACCTTTTCTTCTTTAATAATTGATTGCCACAGTTGACCAAAGATTTTTCTATACTTTTCTCCTTCAATCAGCATAGGAATGCCTGAGGAATAGAGAACAGAAACATTCCGATCGAATGGAATCTCCGCCATAATAGGGATAGACTCCTCCTGGCAGTATTTTTTAACTTTATTATCACCTATGTCCGCACGATTAATTATCACTCCATGACTTATCTTGAGCTTTCTCATCACCTCAACCGCTAACTTGAGATCGTTCAAACCAAAAGGAGTTGGCTCGGTTACCAGTATACAGAAATCACTTCCCTGAACTGCCCCAATCACCGGACAGGAGGTTCCGGGCGGGACATCGATAATAGTAACTCCATTAGGGTCAATTTTCTTTTTAATATCCCTAATCAAAGGGGTAGCCATGGGTTCACCAATAATAAGACGGCCTTGAATAAATCTAATGTCTCCGGCTTTTCCTTCCTCTATCATTCCTATCTTCCTTTCCACCTCGATAATCGCATTCTCCGGACAGAAAAGAGTGCATCCACCACATCCATGACAGAGTTCGGGGAAGAGTAAAACCTCTTTTTTTACCACAACTATGGCGTGATAGTGGCAAACTTTTGAACATTCACCACAGAAGCTGCATTTAGTCTTATCAACCTGCGGAACGGGAATACTCACCGGCTGATTATCGTCAATTTGAGGTTTCAAGAAGATATAGCCATTTGGCTCCTCTACATCACAATCCAGGAATTGAACCTTAATTGTTTTATCCTCAGATAAAAGAAGAGCAAGACTTGTGGATATAATCGTCTTACCTGTCCCCCCTTTTCCACTGGCAATGGAAATAATCATTTTTCTTAACCTGAAAACTAAAATATTTTTTTCCGGTTCAATCTTTTCCCGCTAAAGTCTGCTATCTCTCAGAGATATTTAATGGCAATGGCTCCCTGAGGACATTCCTCCACACAGGCTAAGCAGGCTGTGCACTAACTTGTGTCGATTTTAGCAAATCGGTTAACTGAAATAGCGCCAACCGCGCACACACCAGAGCAAATCCCACAGCCTGTGCACTCCTCCTCATCCACAATGGCAACCACAAAAGAATTTTGTTGGCTGGGAGCTTTTTGTTTCCAATGACCTGTTTTAGAGTGCTCAATCGCCGAGACAAAACATGGGTATGAAGTCTCAAAATCCTTAATTCCTTATTCAGAGTTAGTCCGAAGGGACTTGTTTCGGCTTTGGTAGTTTCTCGCCTCATCCAGCCTGTGAATCTGGTTTTTCTTGCTCTTCCGGAGAGGTGTCGGAAATTCCTTCTCACTTTTTTATCCTCCTTTACCGTTCAGTTAATCGCTATCTCTCTTACAAGTCCCATCTGTCGAACAGGGTGGAGTATCACATCGTTCTTCCCTTCCACAACAGGTGGTTTCTTTAGAAGAACTTCCCATTACGAAAGATGCAGGAGAAGACATCAACCTCTTCATCCTGTTCGAACCACAATCGGGGCATACAATCGTATTTTCCTGTTTAGCCTTTAGCTGGAATACCTCTGATACTTTTCCACAGTCCTCACATTTATATTCGAATATTGGCATAAATCTTCCTTTTAGTTTCCAAGCTTGAAAACTAAGCTTCTCAAAATCTGCCTTTAGTTGAATTTTGAAACCTCAATTATCATCAATCCTTCGGTTCACTACTTTATTCTCTCACCATCCTGTTCCCACATTTGGGACAAGTTAAATCATAACAAGGAGTCCCTGCCTGATGTGGGGTTTTGGCTCCGCAGGAAGGGCATACACAACTGCCACCCACTCCTGCTCCGGGACGATTACCTCCCATACGCCCTCTCCCCTGACCACACCCCATTCCGCTACCTCTTCCAGTTCCCGGACCTTGTCCTGTTGGCCCTGTGCCATCACCTCTCGGCATCTTTTTTTCCTCCTTTCATAAATTTCTGCTTACTTCTCAGCTAACATCAAATGGCTCACCCTATTTCATGATCAATGATTATGGGGATGTTCTGGATGATCACATTTGTTTTTTTCCACTCCATAACCTCTACCTGATCCAGGTTTACATAAACTTTCCCCAGCTTTCAGTGTTCCTTTAGCCAATTCATCTAAAACTTCATCTATTCGCCCGCTTACTCCAACTATGGTTTCGATACCTTGTTCGGAAAAAAGTCCCTCTGCACGTCCACCCATACCACCTGCTATTATACAGCTAACTCCTTTCTCAGAGAGAAACTGTGGCAGGAAGGCAGGTGCGTGTCCTGGATTGTTAATTATTTCCCGACTTAATACTTTCCCTTCTTCCATTTCCACGATAGTGAAGTAATGGCAGCGCCCGAAATGGGGAGATACATGCTGGCCATCCGTCGAAATTGCTACTTTCATATTCTTTGCTCCTTATTCTATGTTCCCCTTATCTTGTCTGAGTCCAAAGTGGCTCGATACAGAGGAATTGGATAGTTCCTGGAGCTCGCCTATCTCGTATTTTGTCAACGTCTCCTGAACGGTTCCGAAAGCACCCTGATATATTTTTATGTTTGCAGCTCTAAGTGTCTGAAAGGCATTAGGTCCCACATTCCCGGTTATCACTGCCCCCACGCCTTTATCAGCAATGGCTTGGGCGGCTTGGGGACCAGCACCTCCCGTAGCATCTGAAGCTGGATTGGGAACAGCCTCGATTTTTCTCTCTTCCAGATCGACGATCACGAAATAAGCGCATCTCCCGAAACGCGTGTCAACCTGAGCATTCAAATTATCTCCCTGGGATGTTATGGCAACTTTCAAAATATCTCCTTTCCTTGATTTTACGAGGGAGGGAAATTGGGTTTTTCTCCCTCCCTTCATTCTACTTCTTCTTCGGCTCCTCCTTTTCCAGCTCTGTCAGACGGCTCCTGATCTCTTCAATCTCTTCTTCCAGATTCCTGAGTTCCTCCTGTAGCATCTCCTTTTCCTCTTCCGCCGTAGGCTTTTGATAAGGTGGTGGATAAGCTACAGGATAAGGTGGATACTCCGGTGTGTAGGGCGGATACCCATAAAATCCACTTCTCCACCACCATCCACGACCACCACCAAAAGCACGACCTCTTCCACCACCCCGGGGAAAACCACCTCTACCTATCCCAAACCAGCCACGACCAGGAACAGGATTAAGGTATCCTGGAACTGGATAACCAGCGCAATAGCCGGCTCCTCGCCCTGTCATGGGTCCCCATCCTAAAGGGCCAGTCCTGTCACCTCCTGGCATTTAAGTCACCTCCTCTCTAATATGGTTTTAGGTTTTAAGCTCTCTATTATTTGGTTAATTATCTGCTCGAAAACTTTGAAGGCTGGTGAATCTGTTTTTCCCCGAATAAACGGTTTCCCTTCATCCCCTGTGGTGACAATGTCCGGCTCTATAGGAATCCTGCCTAAAAATGGCACTCCCATCTGCGCAGCTGTCTTCTCCCCACCACCGGTCTTGAAAAGGTCTATTCTCTTATCGCAATGAGGACAGATCAGACCACTCATATTCTCAATGATACCCAAAACCGGAGCCTTTAGTTTCTTTGCGAAATTGACTGCTTTGCGTGAGTCCAGCAAAGCTACCTCTTGAGGAGTAGTAACAATGATAACCCCGTCTAAGTTCTTGATCAATTGAATTATGGATAAAGGCTCATCCCCGGTTCCTGGGGGAGAATCTATTATCAGGAAGTCTAAGTTTCCCCAATCTACTTCCTCCAGAAACTGCTGGATAGCTTTCATCTTTATAGGTCCACGCCAAATCACTGGACTTTCTTTATCACCTAAGAGAAACCCCATTGACACTACCTTTAAATAAGCAGTATAACTGACAGGTTGAATCTTACTCCCATCTCCTCTTAAAGCCATCTCCTCAAGGTTAAGCAACTTAGGAATAGAGGGACCGTGAATATCAATATCCAATAATCCTATCTCAAAATGTCTTTGAGCTAACCCAAAAGCTAAATTGACCGCAACTGTGCTCTTGCCCACTCCCCCTTTATTGCTCATCACCAGTATCTTGTGCTTTACATTTAGAATAGTTTCTTTCATCTCTGTCTTCCGCACTTGTTCCATAGTTTTTACCTTTCTCAATTAGTAATTCTTATGTGCTACCTCGACCAAAGCCTCCACCCTTTCCTCTAACCCTACCCCAACCTCTTCTTCCTCTTCTCCAGCCGCGATTAAAATATCTATTTGCCGGATATAAATTGTGGCTCCCGCATGACGGACAAATGATAGATTCCGGAGTGTGTTCCGGTAGTTGCCAAATGAAGTTGCACTCTCCACATCTAAGCACACCCCCAACCATAACAAAATCTCCTCCCTCTATTCTTAGAGCTTTAGCATTGATAATGGCATCGGCAATTTTCTTCCTTGCAGAAGCTAACATCCGTCCAAAAGTCTGCCTGGATATTTTCATCCTCTCTGCCCCTTGCTCCTGTTCCAAACCCATAAAGTCAGCCAGACGCAGTGCTTCATGCTCATCCACAGTTATTACCACTTCCTCCAGATAAGCCATAGGGATTCCTCGAGGTTTAAAGTAAGAGGAATTAGGTTCGGCCTCAATCCAGCGACATCTTCTTGGTCTGGGCATAAAAACTCCATATTTTAGTTATGAGCATATGCTCATAATATGAATACGGCAGAAAATCGAAAAGATCAAGTGTTTTTTGTAAAATAAAATTTAAAGTGAAAATTTTTTCATCTTGAAAAATTCGATTATTATTTGAAGTATTTTAATATGAAAGACAAATAAAAGCTATAAAGCGCGGACGTAATTTTTTTCCCTGGATGGCGGCTCTTCGAACTCTTTTGTCTTGACTCTAAGTTTTAAAGCACGGGTTATTGCTGTTTTTAAGTTCTCCCTTTTTATGGGTTTGGATAAAACCACTTCTACTCCTAAATCTTTTGCATCTTTAGTTAACATTTGTTCCCCCCAGCCACTAACCAATATAATCGGGATTTTCGAGTTTATTTCCTTGGCTTGCTCAGCAAAAGCCCAGCCAGTCATCCCGGATATACCCAAATCAGTTATAATGATATCATATTTTTCTATTTTAATTAAAGATATCCCCTCAGTTCCACTGCATGCACATTTAACCTCAAATCCTTCCTGTGTAAGCATTTCCACTAAAACCGCTTGAAGGTCCTCATCATCTTCAATCAGAAGTACGTTGATTTTCTCCGCTAGCAAATTTAACTCTGATATATCTTCCTTCTTATCCAATTTCAGGACTGGTAATTTGATAGTAAAAGTGGTCCCTTTGCCTTCTTCACTTTCAACTGTTATCTTACCATTATGCTGAATTAGAATACTATAAACTACTGTCATTCCAAGTCCATTACCTTTTTCATGTTTGGTGCTGAAGAAGGGATCAAATATTTTATTTTTTACTTCTTCGCTCATCCCTATGCCATTATCCTTTATCGAAAGGAATACCGCATCTTCCTCTTCCCGGGTATTGAAACTGATGACTCCTCCTTTGGGTAGTGCATCGATGGAATTCAGAATCATGTTTATGATAACTTCTCTGAGATCAGCAGGGTTCCCAGAAATAGGTGAAATTGAAGATAGATTTTGCTCTATTTTAATCTTTATGCCTTTCAACTTAGCCCATTCATTCCATTTGGACTTGGTAAGCTCCACCGCCTCCTTAACTAATTTATTCAAATCTAAGTTTCTGAATTCCTTTTCGGGAATCGGAATTCCAAATTGATTCAACCGCTGAATTATGTCAGCTGCCTGTGTAGCTACCTTTATTACCGCTTCAATATGTTTGGATAGGTTAGTATCTCTGGTTTGGACTGAAAGAAGTTGCGCTCGACCGATAATAATAGATAAGAAGTTATTGAAATCATGCATCAGGGCGCTGATTAATTTCCCCACTGCTTTGAATTTCTCGGTCTGGATAAGTTGATTCATCCTGTCCTTGAGTTCCTGATGCAGGGAAGCTTTCTCTATTGACAAACCCGCACTTTCGGCAAAAATAGATAAGAGGTATAGTTCGTTTTCGCTGAATCTTTTTTCTCTGTTGATCAGGTTTACATTTAATACCCCCTTAACCAGACTGTTGACTTTTAAGGGAACACACAGGGCAGAGGTGATATTCCTGTTTTTTTCCACATAGCCATTGTACATTGAATGATTAATTTCACCCTGCAGGAGCAAGGGTTTATTATTTTTAACCACCCAGCCGGTAACACTCTTACCAAATTCCAGTTCCTTGCCTTTAATCATATCGCTGCTTAGACCATAGGCAGCAACACATTCTAATTTATCAGTATTGGGATTGTAAAACATAATTGAAGATTGATCTGCTTTAAAACAATGGATTATCTCTTTGGCAATAGTATCTAAGATTTTGGGCAAATCCACTTTACTATTTACCATAGAACAAACCTCAAATAAATCTTTTAACTCCTGGAGTTGGTTTTCTAAAGTACTGGTGTTAGCTCTTTCCTCTATTAAACTATTTCGAATTTTTCTAAGTGAGACACTCTGGGTAATGATATAGGCTAAAAATAAAAGTGAGAGTCCTAAAAATCCAACGAAAAGGAGATTGAAGGAATATTCCCCCATCTCCTCTTCATAGAAACTTTTAATGTCTGAGTAGAATACTAAGGAAGTGATGAATACCACAAAAAGAAAAAACACTACCGACATCAAAAGCCACAGACGCCAGTCTTTTCTCTCTATATCTTTGAGTTTATTCTTGAATGGATCCATAATCTGCCTTTAATACATCATCGGCATTTAAAAAATATTATTTATCTTGGTTTAAATCCTTAACTAGTATGGTTATGAATAAAAATGACAGAACCCATCCGGGTTCTGTCACTACAAAACATTAATCGGCAGGTAAAAGCCGAGGGTAACTATTCTCTTAATATTTTCCCGTTTTCTCTCTAATTTCTTAATGGTTCTGGAGAGCTTCCTGATTTTATTATTCAGCTTCTCAATCTGGTCTTTTTAAAGACTTCGAGCTTTTTCATGGATAAATAAAAATGCTGATAATATATTTCCCCCCGTTAATTTTTTTCCCTCCTGTTGTTTTTTGAAATCTCCTTTATCGACTTAGTCTTATCTAACTTTGAATGCTTTCATCCATCATCTGTCATTATTATGTCAACCGGAGTTTTACAATTCCTGCATTTCATATCCTCTATCCCGGACACATCAATGGAATAGCCGCTTCGGGATATTAGAACCTTTTTGCATTCAGGACAATAAGTATCTGAGGTTCCTGGTATGTTAATATTCCCCGTATAGACATATTTCAAATTCGTTCTGGCAATTTGATAAGCTTTTTTCATGGTTTCTACTGGAGTAGGTGGCAAATCGGCTTTATAAGCAGGAAAATATCTGGAGAAGTGAACCGGAATGAGCTGGTTTAAATCTGCTACCCACGTTACAAACTTTAACAACTCTTCATCTGAATCATTCAATCCGGGTATAATCAGATAGGTTAATTCCACGTGACGTTTATGTTCAATTAAAAGCTCCACTGTTTTTAAAACCACCTCTAATTTCCCCTTGCATACCTTTTTATAAAAATCCTGACTCATAGATTTAACGTCAATATTCAGAGCATCGATAAGAGGCAACAACTCCAGCAGGGGCTCGGTATTAATATATCCATTGGTTACCAAAACATTGACCAGCTTTTTACTCCGGGCAAGTTTGGCAGTTTCTAAAACGTATTCAAACCACATCAATGGTTCCGTATAGGTATAAGCAATTCCCACGGAATTATGTTTCAAAGCTAAGGAGACTAAATTTTCCGGAGTCACCAATTCTGTGGGAGATACTGTCTGGGAGATATTCCAGTTTTGACAATGATCACATCTCAGGTTACAGCTGTTTGGACCGCTGGATAAAATCTGTGAGCCCGGATGAAAATGATACAAAGGCTTTTTCTCAATCGGGTCCATAGCTACTGATACCGCCTTGGCATAGTTAACAGCGTATAATCGACCTTCCACATTTCTCTTTCCCCTGCAAACCCCAAACTTCCCTTCAGTTAATTTACACTCCCAGGGACAGAGATGGCACTGCACCTTTTTATTGCCCAGTTTTTCGTAATACAGAGCTTCCTTTTCCATTTTCTTATATTTCGTTATCTGATATTCAGTTGAATCTTAAAATGACTTATGACTAAAATTTAGCAATTTTACGTTCAAAACAGTTTGGGATATTCCAGATTGAATCTCTGTTTATAATATAGCCTGGTACCTATAAAACCCAAAATTAATATTATAAAATACCAGGAATAAAAATATCCGGCAGCCAGCGATAAGAAAAGGATCGATACTTTAGTGGCTAGAACGCTTCTCTCGACCTCCTGGGTTAAAAGGGCAAAGATGTAAAATGGAAAGGAGAGAAGAGCTGATATAAGAAAAGGGATATCTAAAAATATCAAAGCAGTTATTATGGAGATAAAAACCAGAAAAGTGGAGAATAGAAGTGAATTGAAAATCCCGAATTTAACTCCCCAGGTTATCTTCCCTGTAAGCCTGTCTCCCTCAATATCCGAAAGGGTTGTATTGATATATATGGCACCGACTGCCAGAGCATAAGGAAGTGATAATAAAACTACTTTTAAGGAAAAATCAGCACGGGCACAGAAACCCGCTATGAATAAAAGGGAGCCGTATGAGATTAGATTTGATAAGAATCCGCTATAAGTTTTATTCTTCCAGGAAAAGGGTGGTGTGGAATAGAAAAAGCTGAAAAAGAATCCCAGGGTAAAAATTAAACCGATGGTCAAGGATAAAAAATAAGCTGGAATAACGCTGAAAAGGTATAAAAGAAGAGTAAATTTTCTGGCATTCTCCAGGGGAATGTAACCTTCGGCTAAAAAGAATAACTTTTTGTTTTTACGATCGGTTTCAAGGTCATAGATTTGATTCTGGAGATATGCCCCTCCAATAAAAAGAGTAAAGAGCAGAAAAAGCCAGAACAAAGATTTATCCAGATAACCATACCTTGAACCCTGATGATGTCCCAGCAGTAAAACCGTCCACACCGGAACCATAAGCACCGGTCTGAGGACGAAGATATAATCCAGATATTTTATCATTTGTAGTAATACATAATAAAATCATTTTCATATAAGCAAGAAAAATATTAAGTAGTATAATAGTAATAATTATTTAATTGCCCCTATATAACTTAAACCTAAATACTGTTGAGTAAAATAAAAACCCCACCATTCTGCTCATACAGTCTATCTATGACTGTAGTATGCAAAATGGTGGGGTAATTAGCCTTCAGATTGTCAACAACCTGGTAACGTTCCGCCTTTAAAGAGATAGTTGATCAATAATACTACATCACTAATGCCTACCATTTGATCGCAGTTAACATCTCCAAGTTCAATCGGTTCAGGGTATGGACTACCTTTAAAAATAGCGCTGATTAAATATACTACATCTGAAATGGTTATCTCCGTATTTCCATCAGCATCTCCACGCGGGCATACGTTAACTTTCCAGGTTTGAGTTGACCATGTTTCTGCTCCTACCCGGTCAAATGCTCTAACCTTCCAGTAAAATCTACCACTCTCAACCAGAGTATCCACATAGCTGCTGGCCAGCAGGCTGTCACGGATGATGGTTGAATCAGGATGGAAATCCGGAGAGGTGCTGATATAAAGGTCGTACCTGACTGTATCTCCGGACCAGGCATCAAAATCTAATGAAGTCTCCCAAACGTAGTCTATTTTTTCTATCAGAGATTCAATAAGAAAGATGTTGTCCTCCAGATCAAGCAGAGAAAATAAACCAGGAGCGTGATTTTTACACTCCGGATAGTAATCCACTCCATCTCCCGGTCCTGAAACCTCGTAGCTACTGGGGTAGCCGGGATTGGATGACCAGTCTGACCAACAGTTACCAGTATCACCCAAGCTCCAGTCGTTGCCTGTTGAGTTCTCGCTCTCATAGGCATTCACCCCATTGAATATGAACTTATTATCCCAGAAGGTGTTGTAGCTTGAAATGTTAGTCAGGTATGTGCCATAAGAGGTGTTTTCAATGAAGTCGTTTCTGGTAATAGAATTATCTGAGCTGTTATCTACAAAAATTCCATAGCCGTTATAATTCACTGTATTATCAGTCACACTATTGCCCGAACCTGAAGACAGGTTAATGCCTTTCTCAAAACCTTCTACATTACAGTTCTTGAGAGTAACGTTGCTCCTACCCAACAAATTGATGCCACTGCCTGTGCTGCTGCCGGCAATGGTGTAACCGCTGCAGTCCAGGGTTATTCCATCAGCTCCTATGGTTATGCCATTCCCCGAGCACTCGAATAGATTGTATTTCATAACTGCATTTTCATCAATCGTACAGTCACAGTAAACCAGAGGATAACTGGTGATCAATTCGTTGGAGCTTACCACAGAATAATGCTGTGGAGACAGCAAGGTGCCTTTGTAGCTAACTGTCACGATGTAAACGCCGGGAGGTGGAGAAGCCACGTAGATCTGCTCTGCATTATCTCTGATATTGTCACCGGTGCTCGCAGCATTAGCCGGGTTACCGAGATCAAGTATGTAAGGCAGGTAGGTAGTGGAAGTAGCCTCATACTCAAGCCGCAGATCCAGGTCGTTTACCAGCATGAGATCGGGGGGATTCAGCGAGGGAGGTGGCGGTGTTCCTGGCGGATCTGTCCATGCCAGTGAGATGCGGATCGGTTCCAATCCATCACTATATAAATAATACCCGTCTGATTCTCCATTGCTTAAAAGCTCCTCGGTGATTATCCCCTGCTCCAGCGAGTCCTGTTGAATCGACCTGGCTGCTTTCAGGGTGTTCATCAGTCCCCAACCGAACATATAATCCGGACCGGGATCAGGACCAGCTTCTTCTGTTGTCTATATAAGCAGGGCTTTCATGGTCGATGAAAGGGGTGTCTCACCTGCATGGGTTAATTCATAGTAACGCACCAGAAGGTTGAGTGAGCCAGCTATACCGGGAGCGGCCATCGAAGTGCCACCTGCATTTATATATTCGGGCTTATCTTTAAATACTGATGTAGAGTAAACCACCTCACCACTTGAAACCACGTCCGGTTTGATTCTGTCATCATCAGTGGGTCCCCATCCACTGTAGAAAACCATTTTCACATCCTCTGGACCTGTGTAAACAGGCGTCCAGATATCTCCAATTTTTCTTACCGCTCCAACGCTAATTATATTCTTTGCCACTCCACGGTGCGAAATACAGTCGTATCCGTCCTCCCCACCATCTCTATCGCGAATATCAGTACTTACCACCCAGCCTGAGCTATCGGGATCCCAAACCCAGTGTTCGAAACCTGGGCTCACATTATGGTCACCACGGTCGTTGCCTGCTGATTTGACAATGGTATAATAAGGTGCATCACAGGCGATTTGGTCCCAGTCCCGAGCACAGGAACAATAGAAGCCAAAGCTGTAGTCCTCAGTAGTGCTGATGGTTATATCACCATACCAATATATTATAGAAGAATCTGCACTACTGTCATGACCTCCACACGGGAGGTTTGAATTCGCATCTCAGGTGGAAAAATTCCAGCCTGTCATAATTCCGTAGGAATGATTTGAGATATTCATCCCGGAAGATGCTGCTGTGGCCATCTCTGATAATTCGTAATTCCAATCGTAAGCTGCCAATCTCCCCTCAAAAGACATACCCTTGGCTTTTTCGTCTAATCCAGTTGCTATCATAGTTCCGGCAACATGGGTAGAATGAAAATGGTACGCCGCGGGGGAATCTATCTGAACAACCCGTCCTGCCAGCTCCGGGTGAGGTTCGAACACACTGCCGGCATCCCACAGGCCAAGCTGCCCCACAACGGTTTCCGAACCACTCAGGGAAAAACCGCCGCTGCCGCCAGGCCAGACGTCATCCGTGCTGATTGTCATAGCAGCATAAAGGTTATGCACCTGAAAAAAGACAGGGCGCTCTCTCTCGTCAATATACATCAACTGGATATTCGGGTCCTCATTCAGCTTCCGCTGAGGCAGGGCATCGCTTTTCAATAATTCGTAGTACAAAGGGGTACGCTTTGCTTCAAGTTCTGCGCGCCATTGACGGCTCAGTTCCTCCAGCTTAGCTTTCTGTGTTATTTGTTTTGCCCCTATAGACCCCCACAACCCCAAAACTAAGAGAAAAAACGCCACTAAGGTAAGCTTTTTGGACATCTTACCTCCCTTGATGAAATTTAAGTTTTAAAACAGTATTTCTTAATTCTCCATTTCTCCCTTTGGAGTATCAAGTACAATATATAGAACAGTTTCTATTTGTCAGGAAAAAAATATAGTAAAATTAAAATAAATTAGGCGATAAAACAACAGTATCTAGAAAAAATCCAGATTTGTGATGGGGTTTTTAAAATCGTTTGATGCAAACAATGGACAGGTATATTAGGGGATGCAGATAATATTCTTTTCTATTAATATACTAAAATATCTCCCACCAATTGGTTACATAATTTCCTTAGCTCTCTCGGGTCATGAAACTTCTCCAATAGTTCAATAAAGTGAATTGGGAATGTAACAAATCCCTCAGTCCCTTTAGACTTTAAATTATATCTGACAATATTGTTTTGATATTACTTCACCGTGCTGTTTAGCATTTTTAGCGTAATAGAAATCTTAAGTCAGAATGTAGTGCAAACAGACAACTGACTTCTTAAGCATATGGTATTAGGGAGATTTGTGATTTTTAACACCCGGGTGGAGGACCACCTCTGAAGAGAGAGTTAATCAGATAAACTATGTCGGATATACTCACGTCGTAGTTACAGTTGGCATCAGCAGATTTATAGCATACCGCAGGAGAGGGTCCTTTTTTAAACAGAAAATTTATGATATAGACAATGTCGGAAATAGAAACAGAAGAATCACCATTTGCATCTCCTCTCAGCATGTTCAAAGGAGGAGTGATCTCGATAAAAACCGTATCGAAATCAACGGCACCGAATCTATCCTGTAGTTTGTAGATAAACGTATAAACAGAATCACCTGAAGTAAGAAAACAGGTAAATCCTCTCACCTCGACAGGATTAACTACAACAGTAGAGCAGGAACTAATAGGACCCTGGACAAGCTCTAAGCTTAATGAATCATTCACATCAGAATCTGTGCCCACAATAAGACCAAAGCAAATTGTGCTGTCCTCACACACCGAATAACTGCTATCCTGAGAGGTTAGAACAGGAGGGTGGTTAAAGGTATCAGCAGGACCGATAATGGTATTTGGTTCCGGGGAAGAGTACTTACGAACCCTGACCAGATCGAAATACTGCCTGGTCTGCTTATTTACACGGAGATAGACCCTGTCAGAGTTTACCGAAGAAGCTGACACATAATGTTCCGTCCCCTGGATAATTACCCGACTATTCGTTCCATCCCAGATAACTGTCACAGGATACCAGCTGTTCCACATCCCTGTCTGAAGTTCCAGGTAAGAACCATTGTACCATCTAAAAGTAGGGGCTCCCTCATAATTATAATAAAGCAAAGCTCCATCAGTTATATTTCCCGTCAGCAATATCGCTCCCTGAGGCTGAAAACTAGCTATACCCCTGTAATCCGTTACGTTCCAGTTTAGGTCAACTGCACATGTTACCATATCCTGGTAATGTTCAGCTGATTCCCACCCACTTAATGTCTGCTTATCAAAAAAGAAACCGTAATCACCCTGGTATTTAGCCAAGCTATCTCGTTTAATCATTGTGTTATTTGAGATGACCCATGGATTGGATCCACCCAAATCATCTGCTGCTGGATCATATTCCTCCACGTAATCCAATCCAAATGCACAGGAGAGCTGATCCCTACCTCCTGTCACATATAACTTACCGCTTATTACCCCGCAACCAACTCCGTCTCGTGGATTGATACCTGCTGATCTGGTTTCCCAGGTGTCATCAGCAGGATTATAAACGTAATTATCCGCATAAAAAACTGTACTCAGTCCATGGGTTATATAGATCCTGCCATTTATAACTGGATTCTCTCTGGTTGCCCCATACCTGCTCAGGGGCATAGGAGCTTTTGTAGTCCAGGTATCTGTCATGGGATTATAGGCTTCATTTACGTTTGTAGCACCTGCAGGAGAACCATAGGCATATCCACCTATAACATATATCAGACTATCCACCAACGCACATGTGCTCAAGGTTCTTGAAGTGGGAACAGCTGCTTTTGCTATAAATGTGTCAGCTGCGGGGTCATATTCATAGTGATAACTGCGACAGAATAGATGGATTTTGTCACCGTACTTTACTCCTGTAATACCTTGCTCCGCAAGCTCGATAGGAATATCCGACCAGATGCTCCATGAATCTGTTGCAGGATCATAAACCTCGTGTGCTGCAGTTCCGCCAGTAGCTACCTCCCCTGCAAAAACGTGTATTAATCCGCCGAACTCAATGGCTATTGCTCCCCAACGAGCAGTAGGCATATCTGCTAATTGAGCCCAACCATCAGTAGAGGGATCATAGGAAAAAGTCTCATCCCTATAATATTTGATACAGGTTAATGTATCTCTATCATAACCTCCAAAAACATAAAGCGTTTCGTTATAAGCTGCAGCAGTATTATAAGCTTTAACCAGAGGTAAAGCCTCTTTTACACTCCAGCCAGTGTTCCAATTTTCATCTTTTTCAAAATCATCGAAAAACTCAAAAGTAGCTTCTCCATCACTGGAATCATCTGCTATCGGATTTCCATAATATATATAAACGATGATGGAATCCAGGGCAGGGATTTGGGGAATCTTCAACCAGACTGATGAGGACTCAGCTGCATCCTCCCAGTACTCTGTCCAATGATCTATCAGTGTTAGACCATCGCTCTCAGTAAACCTGATGTCCTCACCCTTGGATTGAGCTTTGGAAAAATCGAAATTGGTGCTGTCCAGTTTTATATTAACCTGGTAATTTGATAAACTATCGATATTACCGGTATTGTAAACCCTGACAGCATTTCTGTAATACCAATCCGGGCTAAGCCATGATTGTGCAAACGCAACATGCCCTATCCCTGCAGATATCAAACACCAGAACAATCCGATTGCAAGGGATAAAAATACAATTCTTTTATTGTACATGCTTATACTCCTCTCAAGGAAAAACATCATTATAGCCTTATGGTTTGAACCAGTTGTTTTTAAATCTCATTTAGTGAACTATTATAATTTATACGTTATTATACATGAAAATTTATCTTGTTTTAACGAAAATATTGGATATCCTCTTTTTCTATTAAAAAATACTTTCTTATGTATCATTAACTAATTTATTCTATTTATTGCAAATGTAATATTACGCTTCCTCACTCCTATTATAATATAATCGGTAATAAAACAAATAAGATTAAGGAAAACTCTATCCTGAGTGTTATGTTCTTGTAAGATAAAGAGGTGTGTCCGGGATTATTTATCTGTAAAGAACAAATCTCAGATAATAGTAAACCAGTGGTGCGGAGAAAAGAAGACTATCAAAACGATCTAATATCCCTCCATGTCCGGGGATGATATGGGATGAATCCTTTAAATTAGCTGTTCTTTTAAAGGAGGATTCCACGAAATCACCCACTTGTCCGAAGACGCCAATCAGTATGGATAAAGGTATAAGACTAAATAGAGAGATATCTTTTAAAAATAAACCTTTTGCCAGAAAAGCCGACAGAATTGCTCCAATAATTCCACCCATAGCACCTTCCCAACTTTTCTTTGGACTGATACCCGGCAAAATCTTATGTTTACCCCAGGGTGCTCCTATAAAATAAGCTAAGGTATCCGTAAGCCAGAGGCATATAAAAAGAAATATAACCCAAAAGCCTCCAATTCTATACTCTATTCCTATGCTTTTAGGTAATTCTCTAATCAGGATCAGAAAAGAGAAAAAAACTGCAACATACAGCCAGCCTAATAAAAAAGATGATAAATTTTCAATAACATCA
>JAOUFL010000018.1 GCA_029858245.1 Candidatus Zixiibacteriota bacterium | reverse complement strand
CAAAAACAGAAGATGGTGGAAAAAGGTGAGATCGACAGGGATATCATCGCTTTTGCCAGAGATGATATGGATGTGTGTGTGGCAACCCTGCAGGTCAGGGAAGGGGTATTAATCGGCAGGCAGCATTTTTATTTAAAAGCTCAGAAAACCCTGCCTGATTCCGAGGTTTTGAACTCTTTTCTGAAGCAGTATTATCTTGACTCTATGGTCGTCCCGCAGGAGATCCTGCTGCCCGTGGAGATCGAGGATAAACAGATCATCCAGAAATGGCTGAGCTCAAAAAGCCAGAAGAAAGTAGAGCTTATGTATCCGCGCAAAGGGGAGAAGGTCGGTCTGTTAAATTTAGCTACCCAGAACGCCCAGCTTCTTTTAATGGAGCTCTTGATCCAGAAAAAGAAGATAAAAAAAGCCGTTCCGCCTTCGGTTCAGGCTTTAAAAAAGGATTTATATCTACCGGTTTTTCCACGGGAGATAGTGGCTTTTGATATCTCCAACCTGGGGTCAACCGACGCAGCCGGCTCTCTGGTGTTTTTTGAAGATGCCAGACCCAAAAAGTCTGAATACCGCAGGTTCAAAATAAAAACGGTGCAGGGGCAGGATGATTATGCCATGATGGAAGAAGTGGTGGTCAGGTATTTTAACCGGGCACTGGAGGAAAAGAGGAAATTACCAGACCTGGTTCTGATCGACGGCGGCAAGGGGCAGCTTTCCTCAGCCTTAAAGGTTTTAAATGAGCTGGGAATTAAGGATTTGAATGTGATCGGGCTGGCTAAAAGGTTAGACGAGGTCATTTTGCCCGGCAGAACAGAAGCGTTGATGATCCCCAAAAGCTCATCCTCTTTGAGGTTGCTCCAGAGGATAAGGGATGAGGCACACCGGTTTGCCATTACCTACCATCGGAGCCTGAGAGATAAGAAGGTCAAAATCTCCGAACTGGACGAAATCGAAGGGGTTGGTAAGGTGAGGAAAAAATCATTGCTATCCAGGTTCGGCTCAGTGGAAAGTATTAAAAAAGCAACCCTGAATGAGCTGCTGGGGACCGAGAATATCACAAGAAAAACAGCAGAGAGGATTTATTATTATTTTCACAAAAAATAAAGGCTCAAAGGCTCAAGAGCTCAAAAGTTCAATGGTTAATAATAACTGAAACTCATCACCGATAACTGAACACTAATCAAAGGAGTTTTTATGAAGCTGTACTATGCAGTATTAGAGACCAAATTAGGGAGGATGCTTGCCACCAGAACTGAAAAGGGTTTGAATAACCTGCTTTTTCATCAGCCTACCTGGGGGAAATTCTTTGAGGAGCTGGAAGAAAGAAAAGATTTAGAGCTGATAAAAGCTGAAGGTAAATTCGCCACCTTACGAAAACAGCTGAAGGAATATTTCACCGGCAAAAAGGTCAAGTTCACGGATAAGCTGGATTTAAGCTCTGGTTCTCCTTTCGAACAGAAGGTCTGGCGGAAGATGATGCAAATCCCTTATGGTAAAACGGTGAGTTATAAAAAGCTGGCACAGATGGCGGGGGAGCCTGAAAAGGCGCGTGCAGTGGGGAATGCCTGTGCTAAAAATCCTTTGACCATAATCGTTCCCTGCCACCGGGTTATTAAATCTGACGGGGGGCTTGGAGGATATGCAGGCGGTTTGGAGAGGAAAAAAAGGTTGTTGAATTTAGAAAGCGGTAAAGAAAAATAGCGGATTGAAAATGACAGTTATCAAAAAAGCAGGGACAGCACCTTAAGAAATCCATGGGGATTCGAGTTGTTTCTTAAGGGAATCAGGGGGAATGCTCCCCCATACCCCTTAAATCTAATATTCAAAGTGGCAGATAAAATTGAAAGTAAATATTATCCCCAAGTATTAATAGCTATGTTTTTAGCGAAAGATAAACAGTGAGCGATGTGCTGGGGTAAGGGGATAATCTATCTAACAGCGCAGGCTTTTTCGTTAGTATCTCATGATGAAACTCTGAAATACCCTTCAAATATTTTGCTTTCTTTTGGGCTCAAACACTTTGTCCAGACTGTAATTGCCGGGACCAATCAGAATCAGACTTAAGAAAACTATCCCATCCTCGATAGCATGCGAAGCTCCAGCAAGACCATCACCTCTTCCCAGATGCATAGGGGTTGCTACAATCATGTTAATGGTGAGAAATATGCAGGCTGGTCTGAAAAATAACCCCAGGATAATAAAAATACCCCCGAAGAACTCTGCAATGGCCGACATGAATCCCCAAAAGGCTGGCGCAAAGTGAATGCCGAGATTGGTCATTGCAGTCCCCAACTTTTCCCATTGCTCAACCCCACCAATGAGTTTTGGATAACCGTGAAACAGGAACATGCCTCCTATTCCTATACGAAGAATCAACAGCCCGGTATTTCTGTATTTGTCCAAGAATGTAAAGAAATTTATCATCTTTTCTCCTTTTTAAGGATCAGGGAATAACATATTCTCTTTAATGAAGTCGATAAAAAGGTAGCCAATAAAAGGGAAAAGTCAAGGTAAAATCTCACAGGTAACCATTGAATAAGAGGACCCTAATACTCTTTAATAAGGAACATTACCATAAAGGGTTCTTCATGATTCGAGTTGTTTTTTGGATAAACCGGGAGTAGCTCCGCCCTATGCCCCTTTGTTTTATTGTTGAAGTGGGCGAGAGGATTTGAGGGAGATTTCTATAGCATCTCTTACTTAAGCTCCTTTATCATAAGCACAGGGCACCAGAATATTTTCAGGTTAAGAAAAAAAAGGGGACAGCCTGAATTCAGCTGTCCCCTGCAAACGGGTTTTCTTCTCATCCGGTTAATCCGGGCTTCTTTTTAACATCCCGGATCGGGTCCGCCTTTGAAGAGGTAATTTATCAAATAAATAACATCAGAGATAGTAAGATCACCATCACAGTTGCAATCTCCTGATTCATATATGACCGGAGGAGGTCCGCCTTTGAAGAGGTGGTTGATAAGATAAATAACATCCGAGGTACTCAAGTCATTATCTGCATTGACATCACCATACATAGCAGTGACCAAGGTCCAGGTCTCTTCGGACCATTTCTCCTCAGAATCATTGTGAGTCTTCACCTTCCAGAAGTATCTTTTTCCCATCTGGAGGGAGTCGGTGTACTGGGGGGTCAGAAGATTGCTGTGGATAGAAGTGGAGTCTGGATGAAAAGCAGAAGAGGTGCTTACATACAGATCGAATTTCAAATCCTCCCAGGGATTGGCATCAGTCCACTTGAAATTTATTATTATGGGTCCAAAAGCACTGTCCGAAGGAGAAAGAAGCGGGAAGCGGGGAATAGGAGAGTAAATGTATGCATATAATTTATCACCCACCATAGAATCCACCCTGACCTCTATACCCGTGGGTCCAAAGTAGCTATCGCTATTGGGGGTAGTGGCAGGTCCAAAGAACTCCTGCCCGGGGACATCACTGGAAAAGGCAGCCCCTTTTCTGGACTCGTAGGGATACCACCATTGGGCAGTATCACTTACATTTCCCCCGGGATTATAAGTATAATCCTTAGCCGGATTGTAACCTGCATCTTCAACCGCTACTGTATAATGAGGATGTTCTGGAGTTCCATTATTAATTCTCCAGAACGGTGCTCCCAGTGAATCATGCACGTGAGTAATTAAAAGCCCACGGTCCAGAGGGTCTCCCCCAAAGGATAAATAAGGGAAGAAATAGCAGCTGAAATCGGAATCGAACTTGTCAAACATACCGGTGGAACCGGGATTACGGTATTCCAGGAGGAAGTATTCGCCTTCGCTCGGGGTTATTGGGATCAGATACAACGAGCTGTCTTTGGTGGTTTCGTAATTATTTATCACCACCTGGTTATGTGTTCCTGCAGGCACTATTACCGGATCAATCCAGCCTATGGTCTTTTTGTTCCACCCGATAAGGTGAGATGGAACTTTAGATTTAAGAGATAATATACCGTAGCCTCCATATCCCATATTACACCAGTCGTAAACAGGATGGTCATTGTTGTCATTCGGTGTATAGAAAGATGAAATCAGCAGCTTGTCGTCGTAATCGTACATATCGGGTAAACCTAAATTATGTGTCAGCTCATGACAGAAAACCCGGATCCTGTTCAAAGTATCCTGACCGGAAAAATTAGGCGGGTAGAGTGAATCGCGCATAGGATAAGTTTCAGGAGAGGTACACCACTGAGTTATATATTTTCCATCGAAAGGTCCGAAACCATTTGAATAGCTCATAGCAAAGGACCAGATATCATTTTCGTTACCGGAATCTTCCTGGCCATTGCCGGAATGGAGAAAACATATAGCATCTACATTGCCATCGTTGTTTCCATCGAGTTGAGAGTAATCAATAACCGGATCGAGTGCCACCAGTATATTAGGAAAACCGCTATAGGGGTTAAAGAGCCAATAATTTCCAGCATCGTACCAGTTTATGATCTGTCCGGCAACGTGAACCTGTTTATAGGAAACCTCGTCAAAATATTCGGATATAGATCCACCTGGGAAATAGTTCCAGGAGAAAAACATACTATCAAAGGTCTCTTTGGGATAGGTACCGAGCCGGTTATACCACTGCACCATAATAACTAAAATCTTTATGGTATCTCCGGTATAGCGGTATTGAGATATTGCCAGGCTGTCCTCCGGGGTAAGCTGAAAAGCCGGGATTCTCCCAAACTGCTTTTCCAGTATCTCGTCGGGAACATCATAAATTACTCCCCGAGGCAGGTCACTGGCAGAAGTGGTAAGAGGGGCTGTCATCATAATGCAGAGACAAAATAGCATAAACCACACAGGCTTTTTCATAACTTCTCCTTTGAATAAGGTTGGTTTCTGCAGCTAATTAATTCAAAACATCTTACGGGGCAAATAAGTAATAAGGACGTTGTTTTGTTACACCCAAAACTTACTTCACTAAATATTATAATAAATAATCCAAAAAAGTCAATCACTTTTTTATATCATTATATTTTCAAACTATCAGCTAGCTAATCTTATATACTGCTTTCTCCTCCGTAAAGTTTCATTTTTTTCCATGGTGAGAAGCATTTTTTCAGTATTTTTTCTTGAATTCTGACAGATTAATATCCAGATTGTTTTTAACGAACAAAACACTTGACCCAAAAAACTGATAGGTTTATACTGTTTTTAAGATGTGGTTTTAGCTTTTGGTTTTGAAAGGGAAGAAAGATGGAAAGAGAAAAACAGGATTTTCTCTGGGGTATTAAAAAAAACATCTTTTTCCTCGGATTGGTTAGTTTCCTGACCGATGTTTCCTCTGATATGATCTATCCGCTTCTCCCGGTCTTCTTAACAGATGTTCTGGGAGCAAGCAGGGTTTTCGTGGGATTGATCGAGGGTATAGCGGAGAGCACTGCCAGTCTTCTGAAGATCTTTTCCGGCTGGTTCTCGGACAAGATAGGCAAAAGAAAACCGGTTGTGATCCTGGGCTATTCACTCTCTTCGCTCAGTAAACCTCTTCTGGCACTGGTAACCTCTGGCTGGCAGGTTCTGTTTCTGAGATTCGGAGATAGAGTAGGAAAAGGGTTGCGCACCTCACCCCGGGATGCATTAATAGCCGAATCTTCATCCGAGACCAAAAGAGGAACCTCTTTCGGACTTCATCGGGCTATGGATTCTGCTGGCGCCATATTCGGTCCTCTTCTGGCTTTTCTCTTATTGCCGTTATTGAATGAAAATTACAGACATCTGTTCCTTTTAGCCTCCATCCCTGCTTTTTTCTCGGTTTTAGTACTGTTTTTCTGGGTTAGAGAAGCAAAAGAAAGAAAAAGAGCAGAGACCTCACAGACAAAAAAAGCTTTTGCATTTGACGGTAAGTTTAAACTTTTTATATTAGTGGTAGCTGTTTTTACACTGGGTAATTCCAGCGATGCTTTTCTGTTCCTGAGGGCGAATGGTCTGGGAATAAAACTTGTCTTTGTCCCTCTGCTCTGGGGTCTTTTCAACCTGGTTTACACTTTGTCCTCCACCCCGGCAGGGATTTTATCGGACAGAATAGGCAGGAGAAAAGTTATCCTTATGGGGTTTGCCATTTATGGTTTTTCCTATTTTGGATTTGCCTTCGCCACAAGTTCAATTCATATCTGGCTGCTGTTTGCCCTGTATGGGTTATACTATGGTTTAGCTGATGGTGCCCTGCGAGCTTTTGTGGCAGATTTAGTCAAGGAGGAGGATAAAAGGGGAACTGCTTATGGTTTCTATCATGGAGCAGTGGGTCTTTGCACTTTGCCAGCCAGCTTAATACTGGGTTATCTCTGGCAGACCTTTTCTGCAGGCGTGGCTTTTTCATTTGGAGCAGTTCTGGCAATTCTGGCAGGTATGATTTTTTATTCAGGGTTTTTCAGGAAAAAATAAATCAGAGATGACAACCAGAAGAAGAAAGATAAGGAATACTGGAAAGATCTTAAGCCTGACGATTATAATTTTTTCTCTTTTGATAGTTTTTTGCGTTCCTTATCCCAGATATAACACCGAGTATCCATCAAATCCTGCCCCTGCGGGTAAAATCGATAAAACCAAAATGACCCGCATAATGGAATCATACCTGGGCCAACCTTATTCCAGTTATGATTGCTCGAGATTGGTATATGAGGTCTATCGCCAGTATTCCGGCATCAGGCTACCATCGGAAACAAAAAAGCTCTACCGGCTGATAAAAGTGGTGGAGAAAAACGAGCTGGATTTTGGTGATTTAGTCTTTTTTTCTGAAGATGGCATAATTCCTTCCCACGTGGGAATCTACATCGGGGATAACAAATTCGTACATTCCTCTTCCTCCCGGGGCGTGATAATTTCCTCTTTAAAGGAGAGATATTATGATAGAGGGTATCTGGGGGCAAGAAGAGTGATACAATAAAAAGCTTAAGAGATTCAATCCTGCCCTCTGTGGGACAAAAACTCAAAGAATAAAAAAATCTTACCAAGATTCATCTTTAAATCTAAGCAATTTTGAGGGAGCACCTCTGAGGAAATTTACTCAAAGGAAAAAATCAAAAAAATGAAACTTTTTTGTTGACGCGGTGTATAACTAAAAAAGAGTGATAGTTTTTAAGCGGGATAAAAAAGGAGGTACAACATGAAAAGATCATTAATTCCCGTATGGATACTTCTGGTTTTAGCTTTCAATTCCCAGATATGCTGGGGTGCCAAAGAGGTGCGCGGCTCGGGAAAAGTGGTTACAGAGGAACGACAGGTTAAAGGTTTTACCGGGGTGGAGCTGGCGACCATCGGCAGGCTTTACATCCAGATTGGCACAGTGGAGAAATTAAAGATCGAGGCTGAGGATAATATTCTGCCCTATCTGGAAACGGAGTTAGATAACGGGAGCTTGATAATAAAGAATCAGAAAAGGGTTGATCTAAGACCCCAAAAACCCATCAGATATTATCTCACGGTGAAAGGTCTGGAAAGAATTGTGCTCTCCAGCGCCGGGGATGTTGAGGTGCCTGATATAAACTCCGAGAGGTTTACCATAATCAGCAGTAGTGCTGGTTATCTGGAGATGGGGGATCTGGAGACCGGTTTTCTTGAAATTATGATGAGCAGTGCCGGGGATGTGAGCATGGGAGATGTTAAAGCCAGGGAGGCTGAGGTTGGTATAAGCAGTGCCGGTGATCTGAGTATGGAAGGGGTGGAGGTCAACTCGCTTGGAGTGCGGATGAGCAGCGCCGGAGATTGCAGTATAAAAATACTTAAAGCCGAGAGCATAGATTTATCCAACAGCAGCGCAGGAAGTATGATAATTAGCGAGGGCCAGGTAAAGGATCAGGATATCTCGCTGAGCAGTGCCGGGAATTATCAGGCTAAGAACCTGAAGAGCCTGGAGGCTACGATTCGCTTGAGCAGTGTAGGGAGTGCCACTGTCAATGTTAAAGATCATCTGAATGCCACAGTCTCCAGTCTGGGGTCAGTATATTATGTGGGAAGTCCGGAGGTCGATTATAGGATTACCTCCATGGGTAAAATCAAGAAGATAGAGAATTAAAAAAGCTGCTTCAAAAGAAATTCTGAGATGTTCAGGCTAATTATTACCCATTCCTTAGAGCAAAGGTGATAGATTAATATAACATTAATTGAATAGATTAGAAGCAGGGGTGTTAAACTAATAGAAAAATCAGGTTTTTATCAATACCAGCGTGATATCATCGCCCTGGGGCAAGTTACCCTGAAAGGAGAGGACATCCTCGACGATTTTCCGGGAGAGTTTTTCAGCGGATATATCCTTGTTGGTCTGTAACATCTTTATAACTCTTTCCTCTTTGTAGAGTTCCTCTTTTTCGTTCATCGCCTCGGTTATACCATCGGTATATAAAATCAATAAATCCCCGGGCTTTAACTGGACTGTACCCTCCTCGTACAGGGTATCACCGAAGATTCCCAGAATGGTTCCGCCTTTTTCCAGGGTTTGTATATTTCCATCCCGGTTTAGAAGGATGGGGTGATTGTGCCCGGCATTGGTAAAGGTAAAGGTTTTGTTTTTGCTGTCCAGGATGCCATAGAAGAGGGTGATGAATTTTCCTGCCTCCACAGATCTTGAGATCATAAGATTTACTTTTGACACGGTATCTCTCACGCTGGGGTTGATAGATGCCTGCCCCCTTAAGGTAGCTTGCAGATTAGCCATAAGTAAAGCTGCGGATGTGCCTTTACCGGAAACGTCTGCTATGGCAATTCCCAGGTGCGAATCATCTATCTGGATGAAATCGTAATAATCCCCTCCTACCTGTCTGGCTGGAACATAATGGCCACATATATCCATATCTTCCATATGGGGATTAGTCTTTGGCAGAAGGGCTTGCTGAATATTACGGGCTGTTCTTAAATCATCCTCCAGGATTAACAGTTTTTGCTCCTCCTCATAAAGCCTGGCATTTTCGATGGTCTGGGATGATTGAATTGCGATGATGGTTAAAAGTCTCAAATCCTCCGAGGTGAAATCCGAATTATCCTTTTTGTTAAAAAGACAGAGTACGCCTATCATCTTGTTTTTTAGCTTTAAGGGTACTGCTAAAAGAGAGCGTATATTTCCTGAATCCCTTTCTATCCCTTTGAACCTGTCATCTGTTGAAAGGTCGTTGATCAAAAGGGGCTTTTGATTTTTTAGCATCCAGCCGGTGAGGCTTATTCCAAAATGATAGGGAACACCCCGGATAGAGGTATCCTGGGTTCTCACGAAGGTTTTCAGTGGCGTAGTCTGATCAGCTTCACTCACCAGACAGATCGCTCCCTGTTCTGCCCGGATATGTTTGGTGCATTTACCTACAACCAATTCGGTGATCTTCTCCACTCCCAGAGTCGAGCTGATGGCTGCGGCTACCTCGTTGAGAATAGAGAGTTCATCAACTGCTCTTTTTAACTGGAGATTCTCTTTTTCTAAGTCTCTAACCATATTCGACTTGAATATAAATCAAAAAAAGGTTTCAGCAAGTAAATATTTAGGGTAAAGGTGCTGTCAATAAAGAATAATTTTCTGCTTTCTGTTGGTCTCCTGATCAGCAGAGCTTTAGTCAAGTTGCCTTCATTGGTAAGGTCAACAACGAAGAGTAAGTTGTCAATGAAGAATAATTTTTTAAATTTAAAAGCAGATGTCTAATAATCTTCGCAATTATTACCAAAGCTTCTAAGTTAATTATAATCAATGGATTGCCTCTGCTGATGAATTGAATTCAAAAAGGTTTAAGCAAATTTCTGCGATTAATCAGAAGGACTTCACATATGCAAACCTTAATCTCCTCAAAGACAATCTATTAGGCAGAACATTAATAATTGGCAATGGTAGGGTTTTTGCATTATATTTTTATAAAAAGTATAGATTGCCAACCTTAGATCGGAAAATCTCATGGAGAGAAAAAACTTACTTGTAATAGCCATACTATTTGTTATCAGCTTCACCTTTTTTCTTCCTATCCCTGTATATTCTCTCTATTCTGGAGAGACGATATCCAGACGGATTTTACCCGAATATGCTCCGGGAAGGCTGATAGTGAAGTTTAAGCCGGAAGCGCATAACAGAATGGTGTCAGGTAAGGTTACTACGGGGATAGCATCGCTGGATAGTCTGAATTCTAAATACAAAGTGAAAAAGCAGGAAAAGCTCTTTAAGAAGTTTGAGAAAACAGCTCTAAAAGAAGATAAATTCTTAAGTGTTTATATCCTGGAGGTTCCCACTGAAACAGATCTCGAGAATATGAAAAAAGATTATGAAAAAAGACCCGAGATTGAATATGTGGAGCTGGATTACAAGGTGGAACTGTTAGAGGCACCGGATGATCCGTTATTTGATAACCAGTGGTACTTGAATAACACCGGTCAGGGTTATATGGGGACAAAACGTGTTTCAGGTGATTATAACGATTTGCTGGTTATAAAATATGGTAATGCGGGTGCCGATATAGATGCACTGGAAGCTTTTGGGAAAAACCTTGAAACGGTCCTGCCTCTGGTAGGGATAATAGATACAGGTGTGGATCGGGAGCATGAGGACTTAAAAGATAACATCTGGACAAATCCCGGGGAGATACCGGATAACGTGATCGATGATGACCATAATGGATTTACAGACGATTCTTACGGGTGGGATTTTTCCGGAGAGAAAGACACAATTGTGTTTCAGGAAGATAATGACCCTTCAGATTATTATGGTCATGGCACTCATTGTGCAGGAATAGTTGCGGGAGTTAAAGATAACGGGATCGGTATAAGCGGCATAACCTCACACTGCAGGATAATGGCAATTAAGATATTCCCCAATGCTTTCTTCTCCGTAGGCACTAAAGCAATTATCTATGCTGCGGATATGGGATGTAACATAATCAATATGAGCTGGGGTGGACCGTACCCATCTAAGCTGCTCGAGGATGCAATAGACTATGCAGTCTCAAAAGGTGTTTTGTCAGTAGCCGCAGCAGGTAACAGCGGAGCAGAGGATTATTTTTACCCGGCTTCTTTGCCGCAGGTTTTTACTGTGGGAGCTTCTAATTCTAAAGATGAGGTAACTTATTTTTCCACATACAACGAGTATATAGATGTAATTGCACCAGGCGAGGATATTCTCTCCCTGAGAGCTATTAACACAGATATGTATGCAGAGGGTGGAGCAAGTGGGTTAGAGCCCACTGTGCATATCGTGGACGATAAATACTACTTAGCCGACGGTACCAGCATGGCAGCTCCCTGTGCAGCCGGGGTAGCTGCTTTTATCCTGGCAGCATCACCGGGTATAAGCATTACCAGGGTAAAGGAGATACTCCAGCAGTCAGCAGATGACATAATCTATCCATATGGAGGGGATAGTTTATATTCGCCAGGCAAGGATATCTACAGCGGATATGGCAGGGTGAATTTGAACTCTGCCTTACAGCTTCTTTCCGGCAGGCTGGCTAAGATAGATTATCCTTTTGAGAATATGCTGGTATCAGGTTATGTTCCGATTATAGGCACAGCCAGCGGAGACAGTTTTCAGAATTACATTCTGGATTACGGAGAGGGTTATACACCTGAAAGCTGGTCGCAGATAGCAAACTCAGTAATACCGTTAAGTAAGGATACGCTTGGCATCTGGAACAGTTCAGGTTTGAGTGGGGTTTATACCTTAAGATTGACTGTAGGAGATCAAAACAGAGAGGTCGTTCATTTGATAGCGGGTAACAGTCCCTATGTTGAGATAAGTTATCCGGAAGAGGGTGATACCATAAAAGGATATACTCAAATCTCTGGATATACAATCATTCCAGATTTTTCCTGTTATACCCTGGAATATGGTTATGGAGAATTACCTGTTAGCTGGGATACTATTATTACCTCAACCAAGATGATAGCGGATGAGGTTCTGGGAAACTGGATGGTTAATTTCTTAGATGAAGCCAGGTATACTATGCGTTTAACTGCGAAGGCCAACTCTGGTGTAACTTATTCTGATAGTGTAGTAGTGGAGGTTAAAAGTATTGTCTCTTCCGGCTGGTTTTCTGAATTACCGAATTTTGGCTCCTTATCGCCAGCGGTGGGGGACATAGATGGAGATGGTTATTCTGAAGTGGTGGTAGGGGTGGGTGGCAGCACGATTGCAGAAATGGGAGGGATTGAAGTTTTCTCGCATACAGGTGAACTTGAACCTGGCTGGCCCAAAGATACAGATAAAAAGATGATGTCCTCACCTGCCTTAGCTGATTTAAACGGGGATGGGATTGAAGATATAGTCCTCTGTTCAAACCAGGGGTTACACGCCTATTTATCTAATTCAACTTCCTGGTTCATAAGCGTAAGCACCGGTGGTAATAACTTCTGGAGTTTAGCTACACCAGTAATTGCAGACCTGGAGAATGATGGACATAATGAGATTTTAATGATAAATAATTCAGGGAAGGTTTATGCCTGGCGAGATAATGGAAGCTCGTTTATCCCCGGGAATAACGGAGTTTTTGCTCAGGCCATAGGAAATGAATACAAATACGAGGATTTTCCCTGTTTAATTATAGCTGACCTGGATAATGATTATAAAAATGAAGTAATAGCCGGCATTGCTAATGGTTATACAGGTGGAATTTACATCTGGGATATCACTGGAACTCAATTGTTAGCTCCGGGAGATTATCCTGAGGTGTTTACAAGAGTTTTTGGAATAGCTGTTGCCAATATCGATGATGTAAATGACCTGGAGGTAATAGTCTTTGGTTCAAATCAGGATTATTTAACCTTATCCGCTTTCAAAAAAAATGGGACTCAAGTTCCAGGTTACCCTATAGAGATAGAAGATCTGCAATCTGGGGAGTGGTTTGGGAATCACCCAGCTATAGGAGATTTAGAAGGTGATGGGATTATGGAAATAGTTACAAGTATTTTTACAATCGGTGAGGCTCGTATTTATGCCTGGCATCAGGATGGAACTCCCCTGGGTGTGATTGGTCCAGACGGGCTTATGGTTTCGATGAGCTTACCTGATAAGGAGCTGAAACGGAGTGTTCTATCTTCACTGGGTAACAGTATTGGTGAGATATTTGCCAAAATTAGAGAAATGGGTAAAGAGGAACTTTATACAATGTTCTCCACATCAGGTAACGACCCGGTTTTTGTCTCTGTGCCGGAGACCTTTGGAAGTCCAATTTTAGCTGATGTTAACGCAGATGATAGGGTGGACATCATTGCCCGTGCCGGCTATTACTATGGCACAGGTTATGAGAGGGTTTTCGCCTGGGATTATGAGGGAAATATAATCCCAGGCTGGCCGCTTTATGTTTCAGAAGAACCTGCTAGTTTTACATTTTATCCTTATTCCCCGGTTATATGTGATGTGGATAATGACGGTAAGTTGAATTTAGTTCTGGCTACGGATTACTCCGATTTAAAACTTATCTGCTGGGAATTCAACACAAGTTATGACCTCAATAAAATGCATTGGCCCAGATATATGCATGATAAGCAAAATAGTGGAGTATTTCGATTAGAGGATTACCTGGAAGTGGAAGAGGAGGATATTACAGTCCCGGCTTGCTTCTCATTGTCCCAGAACTACCCTAATCCCTTTAATTCCATAACCACCATACCCTTTAGTTTAAAAGTTCAAGGTTCAACATTCAAAGAGTCCACCCATACCTCCCTGGTTATTTACAATATCCTGGGGCAAAAGGTACGGACATTACTGGATAAGGAGATGATGCCTGGTATTCATCAGGCTGTCTGGGATGGAAAAGACGGTAGAGATAACACGGTTACCAGCGGAATCTATTTCTATAGATTGGAGACAGAAAATTACACTCAAACGAAAAAAATGGTTTTTCTGAAATAGAGTGAAGGAAGATGGTGAGCAGGGGTGTGGCAAAAACCAGACCCCTAACAGATTAGGGCTAATTATCATTGGTTGAAGCTTTATGCGAGCTGTACTAAAATATTTTCTTCAGGTTGCACTGATTTTTATTCTTTTATTGTTATCCATACATTTTACGGGCTCTCAAAATATCTTTGCGGGCAAATCTCAATCAGAACTTTCCCTAAAAAGCTCAGCAGGAGGGGAGGTAATAATTGACGATTTTCTGGTTAACGATGATATCTCAAGTATCGATAAACAAATTAAACCAGCTATAACCTGTAATCATAAGGGAGATATCGTTGTTACCTGGACAGATTTCAGGGAGGATGCTCTTGGTGACATCTATGCCGTAAGATTTAATCCCTCAGGTGTTTCCGTAGATACTAATTTTAAGGTTAATAGTGATGTCACTGTGGCTGGACAGTGTAACCCCAAGGTGGGGATGGATAGTTCGGGGGTTTTCGTTATCGTCTGGGAGGATGGACGTTTTGGTCATTCCGATATCTACGCCCAGAGATATAGTGCTTCAGGGGCTCTTCTAGGCTCTAACTTCAGGGTAAATGATGATACCGGGGATGCGGGTCAGTATTTTCCGGATATCGCCTTAAGCGTCTCTGGCAGCCTTATCATTGTCTGGACAGATTATCGTAATGGAGATGCGGATATCTATGCTCAAAGATACGACTTTTCAGGAAATCCCTCTGGTGACAATTTCAAAGTGAACGATGATACAGGTGTTATTAGTCAGGAAGAACCTGCCATCTTAATGGATAGTTACGGGAATTTCATAATCGTCTGGCAGGATTATCGCAACAGGGATTGGGATATTTATGCCCAGTCATATGATTCATCAGGTTTAGCTGTTGGTTATAATTTCAGAATTAATCAGGATACAGAGAAGAGTTTCCAGAAGTCTCCCGCTATATCTTCTGATTTGTCTGGTAATTTCATCATTGCCTGGAGAGATGACAGAAATGGTAATTCAGATATCTATGCCCAGAGGTTTGATTTCACAGGATTACCATTAGGTTCTGATTTTAAGGTTAACGATGATGCGGGAAATACCTACCAGGGATTCCCTGAGATATCTTCGGATATTTTTTCCAACTTCATAATAACCTGGACAGACTATCGCAATGGTAACCGGGATATCTATGCTCAGAGATATTGTTGTTCGGGAAGTGCCGTGGGGACAAATTTCAGGATAAATGACGATACCGGAACTGCCTTTCAGGAATTTCCGGATATTTCCATTGACGGCTCTGGGAATTTTATTCTCACCTGGCAGGACCTGCGTAATGGCAACTATGATATCTTTTTCCAGAGATTTGAATCTAACGGCACGCCAGTAGAGTCTAATTTTATGATAAATGACGATCAAAGGATTTCTGTTCAGCTGTATCCGGTTATAGCGGTTGATGATTATGGTAACTTTACCCTTGCCTGGCAGGATTATCGTAAGGGTGACTGGGATATCTATGTTCAGAGATTTAAATATTCAGGTTATGGTTCTGGTTCGAATTTCAGGGTGAATGATGATTCCGGAACTGCTTATCAAAAGTATCCATCAATAGCGTTAAATGATTATGGCAACATCATATTAACCTGGCAGGATTACCGAAGCGGTAACTGGGAGATATATGCTCAGAGATTTGATTCCTCAGGTAACCCATCAGGACCCAACTTCCGAATAGATAGTCTGGGTGGAGTTTCTCCGGTTGTGGCTGCAGATGGTGCTGGAAATTTCGTCATCACCTGGTCAGATGGGAGGGTCAATGCTCGGAGATTTGACATATCCGGTATTCCCATAGACACTATTTTCAGGATCAGCGGATATGGTGGGTCTAATCCGGATATTGATGTGGATAACCTGGGTAATTTTATCATAGTCTGGGAGGATTACCGGAACGACAGGTACAGACCTGATATTTATGCGCGGAGATACGATTCTCAGGCTATTCCTCTGGATTCTTCTTTCAAGGTGAACGATGATATAGGAATAACCTATCAAGGGGACCCTGCGATTTCCATGGATAATTCTGGCAACTTTATAATCACCTGGAGGGATGAACGTAATGGCAACTATGACATCTATGCTCAGAGATATGAATCCTCAGGAAGTCCAGCTGGTTCTAATTTTAGAGTGAACGATGATTATGGAAACCACTATCAATGGTCTCCTCGAGTGGATGTAACAGGCTCCGGAGATCTCGTCATCACCTGGCACGATTATCGTAGTGGCAATCCGGATATATATGCTCAAAGATATAATTCTTCCGGGGTTCCTCTGGGAAGTAATTATCTGGTGAATAATCCTCATTTTGCATCTTTTGACCAGACCAATTCAGCGATTGCCTCCTCCGGCTCAAACCTCTATTTTACCTGGGTGGATAACCGAAAAGGGAACTGGGACATCTATGCTAAAGTTGTAGATTGGAGCTACACGGAAGCGGAAGAGGAACAAATAGCAGGGTTGCCGAATTACTTTGAGCTTTTCCAGAACTATCCCAATCCCTTTAATCCCAGCACAAAAATACAGTTTAAAGTTGGGAGTTTGAAGTTTGGAGAACCTACCCACACCACCCTTATTATTTACAATATCCTGGGACAAAAAGTGCGGACATTATTAGATGAGGAGATGACGCCTGGTGCTCATCAGGTTGTCTGGGATGGGAGGAATGAGAAGGGAGAGGTGGTTTCAAGCGGAATCTACTTTTATAGATTGAAGGCTGGGGAGTTTACACAGACGAAGAGAATGGTTTTTGTGAAATAGAACCTCACCCAAGCCCTCTCCTTAGAAAGGAGAGGGTTAAGATGTAGGGGCACAGCGTGCTGTGCCCCTATAATATTTATTCTCTTTAAATTGTAGCGTCAGGGTTTATCCCTGACGTTTTTTTATCATTCGCCGAGCGTAAAGCCCGATGCTAAATTTCATCTCTCTGTTTGTCTCCTGACCAGCAAGATTATCCCACCTTGAGAGCAAGGTGGGGCTACCAATCTGTCAATTAGATAGATTTAGATTCAGATCAGGATAAGATTCAACAAACTGAGGAAGTAGCCTTTCCATATCATTAAATAGAT
>JAOUFL010000203.1 GCA_029858245.1 Candidatus Zixiibacteriota bacterium | reverse complement strand
TAGTTTTAGCCTCTCAGTTCAATTCCTTTTTACATCCTTTAACCATTATGTTAGCTCTGCCTTTAGCAGTGGTGGGAGCGCTTTTAGCTATCTTTTTAACCGGGCAGAGAATCAATATGATGGCAATGGTGGGAATAATCCTTCTGATGGGGATTGTGACTAAGAACTCTATTTTACTTATAGACTATACTATCACATTGAGGAAAAGAGGGATACAGAGAGAGGAAGCACTCTTAAAAGCCGGACCTGTTCGTCTGCGGCCAATCCTTATGACCTCTGCAGCCATGATTATGGGAATGATACCCGCAGCTTTAGGGATGGGTGAGGGAGGAGAGTGGAGACAGGTGATGGGTATTTCGGTAATCGGCGGACTTATTACCTCTACCCTTTTAACCCTGCTGGTGGTTCCGGTAACCTATATAGTAGTAGATAACTTTGGAGAGTTTTTAAAGCGGAATATCAAAATCGGCGAATAAAAGTTTTGGAGGGATTATGCTCAAATATTTTTTAAGACTTATTCTTGTCTTTTCTCTTTTAATCTGGTTCGATTCCTCTGTTTTCTCTCAGGACAAACTAATTTTGGACCTGGACCAAAGTCTGGAGACCGCCTACCAGAATAACCGGGCACTTCAAAGCCAGAAGGAGAAGATAAGCTCTGCCAGGTTTAAAATCTCAGAGGCAAAATCGAACTTTTATCCCCAGCTTTCCTTTCAGGGCAGTTATACATATTTAGGAGTTCTGCCCAGCTTCATTGTTTCCTTTCCACCTATTATTGAAAATGAGAAAATCACTCAGGGGTATCATGACAATTTCAATTTCGCCCTTTCTCTTCAGCAGTCGATCTTCACCTGGGGAAGGCTACAGAATAATTACTCCATCTCCAGACTTAACCTCCAGTCAGAAGAGGAAACCTACAATAAGGACAAACAGAATATAACTTATGAGGTAAAAAGCTCTTTCTATTCGGCTCTTTTGGTCCGGGAACTAATCCGGGTAAGAAAAGAGGCTTTGAAGAATATTGAGGAGCATTTGAAAACTGTGGAGTTGAGATACAAAGCGGGTCAGGCATCAGAATTCGACCTTTTGAGGACAAAGGTCCAGTTAGCCAATGCCAAACCACCTTTGCTTCAGACAGAACAGGCTTATGATTTAGCTTTAAGCTCTTTTAAGAATATTCTGGGGCTTTCACAGGAACTTGAAATTGAGCTGGAGGGCGAGCTTCTTTTCGACCCGGTTGAAGTCGAGCTGGGAAAGGCAACTCAAGAAGCTCTCTCCCGGAGATCGGAATTGGAATCCCTGGATATACGTAAAAAAATTGCCCAAAAAGGATTAGCTCTTGCCAGGGCAGGTAATAAACCATCTTTGCTGGGAATAGCGAACTACAGTTATCAAAATCCCTTCTACGGTGAGAAGAAATGGGATGCGGACTGGAACTTTACACTCTCTTTGAATTTCCCCTTATTTGATGGTTTCGCTACCCGTTCGAGAATTAATCAGTCAAAGTCAGATTTAAACCAGCTGGATATTGGAGAAAAGGATTTAAAAGAAGGGATAAAATTAGAGGTAAAAGATGCTGTTACCAGCCTGAATCTGGCAAGGGAGACCATCCTTTCCCAGGAGGAAAATGTCAAGCAGGCAAAGGAGAGCTTGAGAATAGCCAGGATTCAATATGCCCAGGGGATGATAACCAGCCTGGAGGAGATGGATACAGAGCTTGCCCTGACCTATGCCCAGGTCAACTATCTGCAGGCTTTAACCGATTATCTTATAGCTCAGGCTAAGTATAATAAAGCAATCGGGGAGAAATTATCACAGTTTTGATCAGATTAATTTTAAAAAAATAGAATAATTTACATAAAATAATAATCGACTGATTACTCCTTAAATCTACTGTCATTCAGCATTTTCCCCTTGCTTTTTATTGAAAAGAGTTTAAATTTATAGAAGGATAAAAGTTTTTTTAGATGTCGATGAACAATAAAGGATACAGGTTTAAAACTTATCCACAGAGGATAATGCAGTTGCTCTTTGACAGTTTAGGAGAAAACCTGAAAAAAAATGAAGCCCTGGCAGCACATACTACCTTCAGAATAGGAGGTCCTGCTGATTTTTTCTTCGAAGCTTATACTCCAGAGGAACTTATAAAAGGCGTGAAAACAGCAAAAGAGCTTGACCTTGAGTATTTTATCCTGGGTGGAGGGAGTAATCTTCTGGTTAGCGATTCTGGATTCGGTGGTTTAGTCATAAAAAACCGGTGTAGTAAAATTTCAGTCCAGGAAAATATAATTACTGCTCAGTCAGGAACTTCGATTTCCAGGCTGGTTAATCTTTCTGTAGAGCAGGGTTTGTCAGGTCTCGAATTTGCAGCAGGCTTTTACGGAACCCTCGGTGGAGCGGTTTACGGTAATGCAGGTGCTTTTGGTAAAGCGATCTGCGATATATTCGGGGAAGGTGTGATCTTTACTCCTAGGGGTAACGTGGAAACAGTTAAGCGGGATTATTTTGAATTTGATTACAGAACTTCGAAGTTAAAAAGCTCCAGGGAGATTCTGCTTTCAGCTACTTTAGTACTGCAAAAAGGTGATGGAGAAGATATAAGAAGGAAAGTGGAAGGAAATCTGCAGCTTAGAAAGGACAAACTCCCTGAGAATGAGGGCTCCGCTGGTTCGTTTTTTAAGAATGTTAAATCTAAAAAGAGAGATTCTGCTGGAGTTTCAGCAGGTTATCTGCTGGAGCAGGTAGGTGCCAAAGAGATGAAGGTTGGAGAGGCTAAAGTTTTCCCTAAACATGCCAATATAATTATTAATGAAGGCAAAGCTACAGCAGAGGAGGTTAAAAAATTAGCTTCAATGCTGAAAAGCAAAGTCAAAGAAAAATTCAACATAGAGCTGGAAGAAGAAGTAATATATATAGGAGAGTAAATTTTTATAGAACTGCTTAACAGCATAAAAGGAAAGGAGGTAACTATCGAAAATAGATAAGGGTTTTTGAAAGGTGACCCGATGTTTCAAAGCTTTAAAAAGCATGTTACCGCCAGAGGTGTAATCTGGTCTCTTTTAACGGCGGTTTTATTTTTCTTTTCAACCTCTGTATCTTCAGCTCAAGGGCTGAGGATAGATTTAAAGAGAAAGTCCAATATTTACTCCTACCATAAACCAGTTTCAAATAAAGTAAGACTCTCCTTAGCTTTCAGCGAGCTTCCACTGCTTCAAAACAAAATAATCTTCAGCCGGAGCATTAAAATTGACTATGAAGAGAATGTAGTCGAGCTGAAGGATAAACTGGGTTCCTATCCGGTTACCAGAAGTTTTCCCTTAAGGCTGGATTCTTATAAGAACTATAACCTTAATTACCAGTTAGTGGAAAACTGGAATAACAGCCTTAGTCTTTCCCTATCCAGGATACAAAGGGGTGAAACCAGTAGCCTTTTTGAGTTTGTTATCCCGATAAAATTTCCATCCATTGTATCAAGGTTCATAGGTGAAGGTGGTCCCAGTTTGAAAATCACCGGAAATAGAAGGATCTCCTTCTCCGGGAAAAGCAACTGGGTAGAGGGTGCGGTCAGAACCGCTGCCTATAAACCCTCAAAATGGCCTTCCCTGAAAATGGAGCAGAAGTACGATTTCAGAATCGATGGGAGCATAGGTAGCAAAATCTTTGTGGATGTAGTGCAGAATAGCGAGAGTCAAACTGATCTGGAAAACAGGATACACCTTAAATATGTCGGGGAAGAGGATGAGATACTGCAAAGCATAGAAGCAGGAAATACCAATTTGAGAGTAGGGAATAGTCTGGTAGGTTATAGCCAGGCAATCCGCGGTCTTTTCGGGATTAAAGCACAAGCCAGGTTGGGAAGACTGAATCTGACCATGATAACCAGCCAGGAAAAATCAGCTACCGAAAGAACCGAATTCAAAGCAGGATCAGAGAGCTTAAAGTCAGCCATACGTGATTATGAATATTATGCAAGGAGATTCTACTATCTGGGAAGGGATTCTGTCCTGGGATATGATACCAATGATTTTCAAACAGGAGACGTTATAATTGATTTTGAGCTTTATAGA
>JAOUFL010000202.1 GCA_029858245.1 Candidatus Zixiibacteriota bacterium | reverse complement strand
TGGTATTATCCTGTCACCGGATTTAGCAGACCATGGGATTGCAGGACCACCAACTACCTGGCCCATCCTGCTTTCAACAGAATCCGGTTTATGGTCTGACAGGGAAGACAGCCTCTGGCCAGTTAAAGATTCCCTAGGCGAGCCGTTGTTTATCTCAAAAGAAGACAGCTGGTGTTTTTACAATGATGCAGATATTAACTATCACGATTTCCAGGCAAGTACGGGAGACCAGTTAAATATATGGATTAAACAGACCACTTATGCTTTTAATTCCAGATATAGCAAAGACATAATTTTTATGGTCTGGGATATTTTTAATCAGGGAGATAATGCTTTAGATTCAGTTTATCTCGGGATTACAGTTGATCCTGATCTGGGGAATGCCACAGATGATATGATCGGATTTGACTCAACTCGGAATATGTGCTGGGTTTATAATTACAACCTTCAATATGACCAGGACATAAGCGGAACACCCGGATTTATGGGTTTCAGATTATTGGAAGGCCCGGAAGACTCATCTGGAAACCAGTTAGGCTTGACCTCTTTGACCTTGTTCACCATTGATACCGACCCGGCTAATGATGGGGAAAGATATAACCTGATGGCAGGTCTTGCCACCTCTGGCGGCCCTCGTGCGGGAGGACCTTTTGACGAGGATACCGCTCCTCAGGATAAAAGATTCTGTTTAAGCACTGGACCCTTCAGCCTGACAATTGGCGATTCGGTTAGAGTGGTTTTTGGTATAATAACCGGTCAAAACGATAGCCTGCTTAAGTCAAATTCCGATTATGCTCGGGCGCTTTATAAGGCTAATTTCTCCGGAGGGGATGCTAACGGTGACGGTGATATAAGTATTTCAGACATAGTTTATATGATCAGCTGTTTGTTCAAACAAGGACCTGCTCCTGAGCCGATTCAGTCCGGAGATACCAATTGTGACGGAAATGTCTCCATAAGCGATATAGTCTATCTAATTGCCCATCTTTTCAAACAGGGACCTCCTCCCTGTATTTAAGAAAACGGAGGAATCCCGACGTTAACAGGATCGGCTCGCTGAAAGCGAGATGGTTCCACTGCAATTTAATTCACCCATCTTTACAAAGAAATCAGCATAGGGGCACGGCAAGCCATGCCCCTAAAGGTGTAGAGACGCATTGAATGCGTCTCTACATAACATCGTGACGGACGATGCACTCCATATCAATAATTAGGGTAAACACATGATGCCTGCCCTCTTTTTTAAATTTTTTTAAAATATTTTAGGTGGTGTCAGGAGTTACCTCCTGACACTTTTTTAGGTAAAGGACAGAACGATGTTCTGTCCCTACAAAAATTCTGCGTAGGCACCGGAGTCTGAAATTGTTTAATTTTCTCGAAAATTTTTGGAACAAATATGTAAGTACTTACGTAAATATGTATAGTAATGGAGGAGTGTAAAAAAGGAATCTACCTATGGACCTTTTAAGACAGCTTGGACCCTTAGCCGTCGCCAGCAGGTTAAGACGCTTGACTGAGTGGCTCTATAAGGATGGTGCCCGCATTTACCGGGAACAATCCTTGGATTTTGAGCCGCGCTGGTTTCCCCTTTTCTATCTTCTGAAGGAATCGGGCGAAATTTCAGTTACCCGGGCAGCCCGGGCTTTAGGATTAACCCACCCCGCTGTCAATCAGATTGCCGGGGAGATGTCGAAAAGGGGACTTCTGGAATCAGCCAGCGACAAAAAAGATAAACGCAAAAGACTTCTGCGGCTCAGCCAGAAGGGCAGAAAAGCCTTATCTGTACTCGAGCCAGTCTGGAAGGATTTTAATGCTGCAGCCGGCCAGCTTTTAAGTGAAGCAGGTACTGATTTTCTGGCAACAGTTGGAAGGATAGAGGATGCCTTAAAGGAAAAGGGGATGTATGAGAGAGTAACCCAGCGGATCAAAAAACGCCACCTAAAAAAAGTTGAAATACTGAATTACCAGCCGCAGTTCAAAAAATATTTCAAGTCACTTAATTACGAATGGCTCAAAGAATACTTTGAGGTGGAAAAAAAGGACGTGGAGATCCTTTCCCGCCCTTATGAAAAAATAATCAAGCCCGGAGGTTTTATCCTCTTTGCCCGGCTGGAGGGAAAAATCGTTGGCACTGTTGCTTTGATCAAGCATAATCAGGAAATTTACGAGTTAACCAAAATGGCAGTAACCGGAGATGCCCGCGGGAAGGAAGCTGGCCGCAAACTTGCACTTGCTGCGATTCGGAAAGCCAGGGAAGCTGGTGCTGAAAAAATAGTCCTGTTTACCAATCTAAAATTGAATGCAGCTTACAATTTATATCGCTCTCTGGGTTTTATCGAGATGTCAGAAAAACAACCCTGGGCTGCTCCCTATTTACGCGGTGGACTGCCTATGAGTTTAGATTTAAAGAAAAAATAACCTTTAAAACAAAAAATCAGGAGGTGTTATGTCTAAAAAGAATTTTAAAACAGAGGGGATATTTCGTGGTTTATTAATAAGAGCAGGAATAATATTTTTATTGCTGCTGCTGCTCACTATGTTTGGCTTATTTTTGAAATCCGCACAGGCACAGCAACCCGAACAAAAACCTCCGGACAGGTCAATAGATTCTAAAATACAGGCAGAGATCATCGACAGCGTCTCCCAGGCATTAAATGAAATCTATGTTTTCCCGGATATGGCTAAAGAAATGGAGAAAACCCTTAGAGAAAAATATAAGAAGAAAGATTACAAGGATATCACCAGTTTAAATGAATTCGCCCGAAAGCTAACCGAAGATCTTCAAAAGATAAGCCGTGACAGGCATCTTCACGCTCATTTTATGCCTGATGAGATATTATCAAAATACAAAGACGGCACTCTCACGGATGAGGAGAAAAAAAGAGAGCTGGATGAAAGGAGGCATAATAATTTCTGCTTTAAGGAAATAAAACTTTTAGAGGGCAATATAGGCTATCTTGACTTCCGTTGCTTTGATGATGCCACAGACGCCGGAGCTACAGCCATTGCAGCTATGAACTTCTTAGCCTATGCTGATGCTATCATTTTCGACATGCGGCAAAACGGGGGTGGTGATCCCAGTATGATTCAGCTTATCACCAGTTATCTTTTGGAAAAGCCTACTCACTTGAACAGCTTTTATGTCCGAAAATCAGATTCCATTGAACAATACTGGACCCAGGCATACGTTCAAGGTCCCCGCTTGACCGATGTGGATGTTTATATACTCACCAGTGATTATACCTTCTCTGGAGCAGAGGAATTCACCTATAATCTCAAGAATCTTAAAAGAGGCACTGTAATTGGAGAGACCACTGGTGGCGGTGCTCATCCCACGGATTTAAAGCTTTTTCCCAATCTTAATCTTGGTATATATATCCCCTATGGGAAAGCTATCAATCCCATCAGCGGGACTAATTGGGAGGGAACCGGAATTACTCCAGATATAGAAGTTCCTCAGGAAAAAGCTCTGGATGTAGCTCATCTCAAAGCACTGGAGAAACTGCTGGAAAAAACAGAAGACCCACAAAGACAGGCAGCGTTTAAATGGGCAATAGAAGGTCTTAAAGTAAAGTTAAATCCTGTTACCCTGGAGGAAAGCCAGTTAAAGATATATGTGGGGCAATATGGTCCACGCAAAATCTGGATAGAAGAAGGCAAATTATACTACCAGCGTGGAGAAAATCCCAGATTCAGGTTAATTCCTATGGGAAACCATATGTTTATGGTAGAGGAGTTGGATTATTTCAGACTTCAATTTATAGTAGATGAAAAAGGTGAGTCAACCGAAGTTATTGGTCACTACTCCGATGGTTACACCGACAGCCATAAAAAGAGTAAATAATAATTTATTTCAAAAAGATATCATAAAAGGAGGAATTTATGCATTCAATCTCAGCTCATGAATTTGGAAAACCAAGCCTAAAAAACTGGAAATTGATTTTTATCCTATTGATTACACTTTCAGTATGTTTATCAACAAACATTCTCGCTCAAGGAGTTAAGGTGGATAAAACAATCGATTTTAAAATACAGGCAGAGATTATCGACAGTGTCTCCCATGCCCTGAATGAATTTTACGTCTTCCCGGCTGTGGCAAAAGAGATGGAAAAACATATTAGGAAGCAATACCGG